>DATEGM010000277.1:0-11201 GCA_035280085.1 Terriglobales bacterium | reverse complement strand
GCTACCGGCGTGGCGCTCACTTCCACCGTTTGCGTAACCGAGGCCGGTGGCAGCGTGAAATCCAGCTCGCGGTGTTCGTCCACCTGCAGACGCAGGTTGGTCTGGTTCACCGTCTGAAAATTCGCCATGGAGACCTTCACCGTGTAAGTCCCCACCGGCAGCAGCGGGATCAGGTAATGGCCGGTCTGGTCAGTGGTGGCGTCGCGGGAAACGCCGGTCTCCTGCGCGGTCACCGTGATTTTGGCCCCCGCGATTACCGATCCAGTCGTGTCCGCGACCGTGCCGAAGAAGCTGCCCGTAGCTTGCCCGTACAGCAACGGGCACGCAACCAGCACAAATGTACACAGCAATGCTCTCCACCAGGTACGGTTAGCCAGCATAATCTCTCCCGCTCGGCCGTCCAGTGCCGAATAGCGATCTCAATTCCTGGATTTAGACCCCACTAAAAAATGAGCAGGCGCCCCTGCTGGCGACGCTGCCCTCCCGAGCCCGTGTTTTGAATCGTATTAAGAATTGCAGTTGCGCAATTTTCCTCGTGCCGTCGCCCTTGTCAAGCAAAAAATCGCTTTTGCACTCGCCACTTCCGTGGATAGCCGCTGGAACCGGCCTCTTCTCCGTCGTTCGCTGGCGATGGATTCCACCCGGCGGCAAGTGTCAGCAGTTCCTGGGATCAGCCGGAAGCGTAAACGTTACCGGCCTGGGCTGCCCAGGCTGCATCGAAGCGGGCGCGGTCATAAAACGACTTCTGCGTCCCCACGGCGGTGGTGGAGAGCCCGGCATACAGGTTGGCGCGGCGTAACGCCTCCCGCTCCGGCAGGCCCTCCGCCAGAAACACGGCAAAACTACCGATAAATGCGTCACCCGCCCCTGTGCTGTCAATACTGCGCACAGAAGATGCCGGCAGGTGCTCCCGCCCCTCCTGCCCCGCCAGCAGGCACCCATTCGCCCCCAGCGTGATGATCACCCGGCGGATTCCGCCGGCCAGCAGTTTTTCTGCGCATCGTTCCGCTTCGGGGAGGTTCCCCACCGGCATCCCGGTGATCGTTGCCGCCTCGGTCTCGTTGGGAACAAAGTAGTCGAGCCCGGCCAGCTTTGCTATGTCCACCGGTTGGCCCGGCGCCGGGTTCAGAATGCAGCGGATGCCGTGCTTGTGCGCGACGGCGATGGTGTAATAAACCGTCAGCAGCGGAATTTCGAACTGCAGCACGATGCAGTCAGCGCTGCGCAGCGCCTCCTCCGCCGCGTCCACATCCGCCGGCTTCAGCGCGTCGTTGGCTCCCTTCACTACAAAGATCCGGTTCTGTCCATTCGGCTCCACAAAAATCGGGGCCACTCCGCTGGACATCCCTTCCACCTGCTTAACGTGTGTAGCATCTATGCCCAACTTTTTGAAGTTATCAATTGTTGCCGGGCCGAACAGGTCGTTGCCCACCCTCGCCACCATCATCACGTCCCCGCCGCAGAGGCGCGCCGCTACCGCCTGGTTGGCACCTTTGCCCCCAAAACCGAGATCGAATTTTTCTCCAAAAATTGTCTCTCCAGGTTTGGGAAACTTGTCGGTGAAAGTGGTGAGATCAATATTGGCGCTTCCTACCACTGCGATGCGGGGGCGTTTCGCCATTTTGAGGTCGCGAGGAACGCCGAGTCTATTCACCGTGTCCGCTGCTGTCAACTGCGTAGTTTCTATCTAACTAAGTCCGGCCCTACTGCGATACCCCTTGCCGAACTAAGATTGAAACTCTTTTCAGTATTTCCAATTGTGTGGCGCGGGCGCCCCCGCCGGCGAAAGCCCTCGCCAGAGGGCGTCAGGGTGTGGAAGCCGCGGACTTCAGTCCCGATTCAATGGGGGACACTGATACCGTGGGCATTAATCTGGAAGCCCACGGACTTCAGTCCCGATTCGATGGGGGACACTGATACGGTGGGCATTAATGTGGAAGCCCCGGACTTCAGTCCCGATTCGATGGGGGACACTGTTACGGTGGGCATTAATGTGGAAGCCCCGGACTTCAGTCCGGGGTTATGAACTGCAGAAGGATTTGGGGCTTGAGCCCCTGAAACCTGGAAGCCTTCACTCCCCGTACGGCACCCAGATGTTCTTCACCTGCGTAGCGTGCTCCAGGAACCACCGCCCTTCGGCTTGCTGGGCATCGAACCAGTCAATGGCCCGGCCTTCATTCGTAAACACTTGTTTCAAGTTCCCAACGGACAGCGCCTTCGCGGAAGCCGCGCTCTCGCTGCCGGCAAAGCTCCAGATGGCGTCCACGTCGTCATGTTCCGCCAGCGTCTTAAGCAGTTCCGTCCTGCGCCCGCAGACAAAATTCACCGCCCCGGCTGGCAGATCGCTGGTGTCAAACAACTGGTAGAGATCGCCGATTATCAGCGGATACGTTTCCGATGGAACCGCCACCGCCGTGTTGCCCGCCGCTATGGCCGGCAGCACCAGCGAAAGCAGCCCCAGAAGCGGCGCTTCGTCGGGAGCTACGATCCCGACCGTTCCCACCGGCTCATTCATGGCCATGGCAATCATGCGGAAAGGAGGATTGTGCACCGCTCCTTCGAACTTATCCGCCCAACCGGCATAAGAAAATATTCGCTCGATGCCGGCCGCCACTTCCTTCTTGGCCTGCTTCCCGCCCACGGCGGCGCTCAGCCGGCGCGCGATCTCCTCCTGCCGCAGCGAAAGATTTTCCGCCATGTAGTACAGAACCTGTGCCCGCGTGTGTGCCGTCGCTTTTGACCAGCTCGCAGCCTTCCGCGCCGCCTCCACCGCGTTGCGGATGTCTTTCCGGTTTCCCAGCGGCGCTTCGCCCAGCAACTCGCCTTTCGTGTTGCGCACTTCCATGCTGTAACCGGAATCCGGACGCGCCTGCTTGCCCCCAACGTACAGCTTCACCGTCCTGTCAATCATGGCTTCGGCCGCCGTCTTGCGTGCTGCCGAAGCGCTGGGCGCAGCCGCAGCCTTCAACTGCGGAGCATTCTTGAACCAGGCTGGCTCCAGATATTCCCGCAGCCCCTCCCGGCCTCCCTCGCGCCCGTAGCCGCTTTCCCGATAGCCGCCGAATCCGCAGGAGGCGTCAAACAGGTTGGTGCAATTCACCCACACCACGCCGGCCTTCAGTTGCGCCGCCACGTGCAGCGCCACGTTGATGCTTTCGCTCCACACGCACGCCGCCAGCCCGTAAACCGTATTGTTGGCCAGTTCCACCGCTTCCGCCGGTGTGCGGAAAGTCATGGCCGCCAGCACTGGACCGAAAATTTCCTGCTGCGCCACCGTGGAAGTCGGGTGCACGTTGCTCAGCAAGGTCGGCGGAAAGTAAAGCCCGCGCGACGGCATCTCCGTCTGCGGTTGCCAGCAGGTGGCGCCCTCAGCCACTCCCTGCTCTACCAGGCGGCGAATGCGCTCCAGTTGCACCGGCGCCACGATGGCGCCGATGTCAATCCCCTTATCGAGCGGCGGTCCCATGCGCAATGTGCTCATGCGATCGCGGATTTTCCCGATTAGAACTTCGGCAATGCTTTCCTGCATCAGCAGGCGCGAGCCGGCGCAGCACACCTCGCCCTGGTTGAACCAGATGGCGTCCACCAGGCCTTCCACCGCGCTGTCCAGATCGGCGTCTTCGAAAACCACGAAGGGCGACTTGCCGCCCAACTCCAGCGAAAGCCGCTTATGAGTCTCGGCGGTGGTTTTGCGAATGGCTCGCCCCACCTCTGTCGAACCGGTGAACGCGATTTTGTCCACCTCGGGATGCTTCACCAGCGCTTCGCCAGTAGAGCCGTCGCCGGTCACAACGTTGACCACGCCCGCCGGCAGTTCAATCTCCTGGCAGATTTCCGCAAACGCGAGCGCGGTGAGCGGCGTAAACTCCGCCGGCTTCAGCACCACGGTGTTTCCCGTCGCCAGCGCCGGCGCAATCTTCCACGCCAGCATGAGCAGCGGAAAATTCCAGGGAATAATCTGCCCCACCACGCCGCAGGCAGTGTACCCCGGGAATTCTTTTTCCAGAAGCTGCGCCCAGCCCGCGTGATGATAGAAATGGCGCGCCACCAGCGGGATATCAATGTCGCGGCTCTCCCGAATGGGCTTGCCATTGTCCACCGTTTCCAGAACAGCGAGCCGCCGCGAATGTCGCTGCACCGCGCGCGCCAGCGCATAGAGAAAGCGGGCACGCTGATGCGGTCTCAGCTTTTGCCATTTCGGCTGCGCGCTTTTCGCTGCCTGTACCGCGGCAGCAATGTCCGCCGCCGAGCCCTGCGCCACGCTGGCCAGCTTCTCGCCGCTTGCCGGATCGTTCGTATCGAAGAACTGGCCCTCGGCGGGTTCTCGCCACTCTCCGCCGATGAAATGGCCGAAGCGCCGCCCATGGCCCTCCAGCCACGTCAGCGCCTCTTTCGGGTCTTCCGGCGCCAGCCCGTACTCCATGGTCAGGAATTTTTCTGCAATGCTCATTCGTGTACGCCCACTGTCGGGTTATGCGATCGGATGCCGGTAATCTGCGGAGTAGCGCCCGGTGGCTTGGTGCTCCAGTTGCCGTTCAATGTCGTTCAGCAGCCCGCTGGCTCCAAAGCGGAAAAGCTCCGCCCGCATCCACGGCGTTCCCAGTTCCTCTTTCATCAGCGCCAGCCATTCCGTGGCTTGCTTGGCGGTGCGGATTCCGCCGGCCGGCTTGAATCCAACCGCCATGCCGGTTTCCTGCGCGTATTCGCGAATCCCCCGCGTCATAACGAATCCGACGGGAAGCGTTGCATTGGTCGGCTCTTTGCCGGTGGAGGTCTTGATGAAGTCCGCTCCCGCCATCATCGCCACTATGCTGGCCCGCGCCACGTTGCGCAGCGTGAGCAGGTCGCCCGTGCCCAGGATCACTTTCATGTGGGCATTCCCGCAGGCCCGCTTGAACTCGGCAATCTCGTCATAGAGCGCCTGCCAGCGCCCGCCGAAAACATGTGCCCGCGTGATCACCGTATCAATTTCCTGCACACCCGCTTCCGCCGAGCGCCGCACTTCCGCAATCCGCTCCTCCAGCGGCGAAAGTCCCGCGGGGAAGCCGGTGGAAACCGCCGCCACTCTCACTCCGCTGCCTTCCAGCGCCCGCAGCGCCGTTTCCGCGAAACGGTGGTACACGCACACCGCCGCAACTCTGATGTTGAGTTCCTCCACGCCCAGTCGCTTCGCCAGCTCCGGCTGGATCGGCTGCTTTGCCTTGGCGCACAGCCGCCGTACCCGCTCTTCGGTGTCGTCGCCGGAAAGAGTGGTCAGGTCCATGCACGTGATCGCCCGCAGCAACCACGCCGCCTGCCATTCTTTCTTCACCGTCCGCCGCGTCACGTGCGTTTGCGCCCGGCGCTCCAGCGCGCTGGTGTTCACCCGCACCTGCTTCACCCACTCCAGGTTCAGCGGCATGCCCCGGTTGGAGAGCAGCGGACGCCCCGCCAGCGTGGCCAGCGGCGCGTCTGCCGCTGCATAGGTCGAGATGTTTTTCTGCGCCATAGCCCTTGCATTGTACGTCAGCCGGCACACAATGGGTTACGTTCCAGGTTTGGCTTGACAGCCTTTCCGCCGCAAGGCTAGCCTACCTCGCCAACCCTCGGCGGCTCTTAAGGAGAAGCGATGTACACACCCCAGACTCTGAGCATTGCGCTTCTGATGATGATTACCAGCGCGGTCTGCTGGGGCTCCTGGGCCAACACTTACAAAGGTGTGAAGAACTATCGCTTCGAGCTGTTCTATTGGGACTACGCCATCGGCATCTTCGTTATTTCTCTGATCCTCGCCTTCACCATGGGCAGCAGCGGCCACAACTCCGCCAGCTTCCTCAATAACGTTCATGCCGCCGATCCCGGCAACATCGGTTACGCGCTGTTGGCCGGCGCGGTCTTCAATCTGGCCAACCTGCTCCTTGTTGCCGCCATTGATATGGCCGGACTGGCGGTGGCCTTCCCGGTTTCCATCGGCATCGCTCTGGTGGTAGGCGTGGTCCTGAGCTATGCCCTGCAGCCCAAAGGAATCGCCGCCTTCCTGGCTGCCGGTGTGGCCTGCGCGTTGCTGGCGGTAATATTTGACGGTAAGGCCTATAGCAGCCTGGCCAGCACCGGTCGTTCCGTTTCCAGAAAGAGCATCGTGGTCAGCGTCATCTCCGGCATTTTGATGGGCCTTTGGGCTCCGTTCGTCACCCACTCCATGACTCGCGGCAACACGCTCGGGCCTTATAGCGTGTGCGTCTTTCTGACTCTCGGCGCCCTGCTCTCCTGTTTCATCTGGAATATCTATTTTATGAAGCGCCCGCTGGTCGGTGCTCCTGTGGATTTCAGCGGCTTTTTCCACGCCCCCGCTTCTGGCCACTTTTTCGGACTGCTGGGCGGATTCATCTGGGGCGTCGGCACCGTCTTCAACATGGCCGCCGCGAGCCTGACCGGCGTAGCCATCTCCTACGCCATCGGGCAGTCCGCTCCCATGGTTGCCGCGCTCTGGGGCATTTTCGCCTGGAAGGAGTTTGCCGCCTCTGGCCCCCGGGCCAAGCTTTACCTCGCCTTCATGTTTGTCTTTTACGGCCTCGCTATTTTCCTGGTTTCCCGCGCCTACGGCTGACTTCGGTTTACCATCTCGCTGCAACACCACCCTCTGCCTTGTCATCCTGAGCTGCGTGACCGAGCTTTAGCGAGGGAATGTAGCGAATGGACCTGCTTTTAAAATTTGCATCGGCAAGGTGGCGGCCGAGAATTAAGAATGAATGGCGTGCTCACCGCACTGCCAAATATACGTCCCGTAAAACGAACACAACTGTCAGCACCCACATCACCCCGCTTACTTCACGGCTCCTGCGCGCCGTCACCTTCACCACCGTATAAGTAATCACGCCGAAGCTCAGCCCAGTGGCGATGCTGAAAGTCAGCGGCATGGCCACGGCGGTGACGAACGCCGGAAACGCCTCCGAAAAATCCTGCCACTCAACACGCGCCACCGATTGCATCATCAACCCTCCCACCACCACCAGCGCCGGCGCGGTCGCAAACGCCGGTATGCTGGTGGCCAGCGGGCTGAAGAACAGCGCCAGCACGAACAGCGCCGCCACCATCAGGTTGCTCAGTCCGGTGCGCGCTCCCGCCGCCACCCCCGCCGCGCTCTCCACGTAGCTGGTTACGGTGGAGGTTCCCGTTAGCGAGCCCAGCACCGTGCCCACGCCGTCCGCCAGCAGCACTCGGCCCACGCGGGGTATCTTGCCGTCTTTTACAAAGCCCGCCTGTTCGCACACTCCCATCAGCGTGCCGATGTTGTCGAACAGGTCCACAAACAGGAAAGCAAAAATTATCTCAAACAGTCCCAGGTGAACCGCGCCCCGAAGATCCAGGCGCAGCAGCGTTCCCGAAGGATTCGGCATGGAGATAAAGGCGCCCGGCAAGTGCACGTTTCCGCGGACGATCCCAAACAGCATCGTGCCCACAATTCCCAGCAGTACGCCGCCGTGTACTTTTCTGGCCAGCAGCGCCGCCGTCAGCAGAATGCCGAAGCAGGCCGCCTGCGCGCCCCGGTCGGCAAAACTTCCCAGGCCAAGGAACGTCGCGGGATTGGCCACCACCAGCCCCGCATTGCGCATGCCAATAAACGCAATGAAAATGCCGATCCCCGCCGCGGTCGAATGTTTCAGGCAGTCAGGAATGCCGTTCACAATCTGCTCCCTGACCCGCGTCACCGTGATCAGGATGAACACCACTCCGGAGATGAAAACCACGCCCAGCGCGGTTTGCCACGGCACGTGCATGCCCAGGCACACGGAGTAGGTGAAGTAAGCATTCAGCGACATGCCCGGCGCCAGCGCGATGGGGTAGTTGGCGTACAGGCCCATGACCAGCGTCGCCGCCGCTGCCGAAACGCAGGTCGCGAAGACCACCCCCTCCGCCGGCATTCCCGCCTGCGACAGGATTTGCGCGTTCACCACCACGATGTACGCCATGGTGATGAACGTGGTCAGCCCGCCCAGTAGTTCCTGGCGGACTGTAGTTTCGTTTTCTGTGAGCTTGAACCAGCGTTCCAGCAGGCCGCCCGGCTTGTGGGGCGCGATGGTAGTAGGCGGCGCTGGCATGAAGCCTGCCACTCTACGGGCGCCCTTGCTGCCAAGTCAACGCGAATGTGGATGATCAGTAACACACTTCAGGAAATGTCATGCTGAGCAACGACGATCTAGCAACATACTTTAAGAACTGTCATGCTGAGCGCAACCGGCCGGTTCGGTTGCGAACCGGCCGGTGAAGTCGAAGCACCCCTACTCAGTTCGTTCATTGGCTGAATTTTGAGGGAGTTCTTCCATCCGGCTGACGGGACCCCCCTTCAGGTTTAGCGCATTTAAATTAGTCCACTGGAAGAGAACCATTCAGCCGCGGAGCGGCACCAGAATGTAGCCCCGGGCGTAAGCCCGGGGGGCGTTGCGCAAACCCTCGTGAGCCCCAGCGCGGCGAAAGAGTCACACCAAAGGCCCAAATCACTTCCCTCGAATCCTGCTCACCAGCAAATCCAGAAACCGCTGCGCCTGTACATCCACGCACACCTTGGCATTAGGCGTTACCTTGTCCACGCCTTCGATGATGTAGCGGTCGCCGTGCAGCACATTGCGCTCCACCATGTTCATGCGATTCGCCACGGTTTCTCCTCGCGTGAACTGCCCGCGCGTTTCCACATCTACTCGCATTGCTTCGGTCTTAACCAGGGTCGGATCGAGCGTCACGCCCATGGCTAGCGGGTCGTACATGGGACTGCCGTTTTCGCCAAAACGCCGCGACAAATCCAGCAGGTAACTCCCCACCTGGGCGACAAAATTCGCCATCGGCCCTGGCGCAGTCTTTAACTCGGCGATCTCCTTCTCGCCCATCAGCGTCTTGTTGCCCACGTCCAGCCCCACCATGGTCAGCGAGGAGAACCCCGCGTTGAACACGATCTGCGCCGCCTCCGGATCGTTGTAGATGTTTGCCTCCGCCGCCGCATTCACATTGCCCCCGGAAATGCTGCCGCCCATCAGGATCACTTCCTTCACCAGCGGCACAATGGACGGGTCCTTCGAAACCGCCAGCGCGATGTTGGTCAGCGGCCCCACCGGCACCAGCGTGATCTCATGCGGATATTTGTGCACCAGTTCGATGATCAGGTCGGGTCCAAAGCGCGGGTCTGCCTTGCACCGCGTGGGCAGTTCGATGTTGGCCAGGCCGTTCTTGCCGTGCCAGAACTCGGCGGTGATAAGCTTCTGCGCCAGCGGGTGTTGCGCTCCACCCGCCACCGGAATGTCGCAGCGCTTGGCCAGTGTCGTCAGCTTAAGCGCGTTTTCCAGGCCCATCTGCGCGGTCACGTTTCCCGGCACCACCGTGATCGCCTGCACCTTCACCTCCGGCGAGTTGAGCGCCAGCAGGATGGCCAGCGCATCATCCGTGCCTGGGTCGGTATCAATGATGATCTTCCTGGGTTGCGCTTGGCACAGGCCTGAGGTTGCTGCGAGTAGCAGCACTAAGAACACGCGATTGTAAAAAGCTTTCATTTCCCGCTCCCCAATGAGTGATTTCCCCTCATCACCTAATGTACTGTCATCCCGAGCGAGCGCGACCGAGCGTTTGCGAAGGCAGCGTGAGTCGAGGGACCTTGTGTTTCCCGGCCACCGAATGCTTTGACTCAATTACAGTTGCTCTTCCTCCCGCTTTTGTTTACAAACGTTGCGCCAGTTTACATCGAGGGCAAAATGGCAGAAGACAAACCCGCAGCCGCCGCCCCAGCCAAGCTTGTCATCCGCAACATCGGCCTGCTTCTCAGCGGCGACTTGTCACGCCCCATTCTCGACGCCGATACCGTCGTCGCCGTTAACGGCCGAATCTCAGGTATCGGCAAGGAAAAAGACCTCGACCTCGCCGGCGGGGCCACGCGCATCAACGCCAACGGCGCCACCTTGATTCCCGGCCTCATTGACAGCCACGTCCATCCAGTTGCCGGCGACTGGACGCCGCGCCAGAATCAGCTCAACTGGATTGACAGTTACCTGCACGGCGGCGTGACTACCATGATCTCCGCCGGCGAGGTGCACACCCCCGGCCGCCCCAAGGACATCACCGGGCTCAAGGCTATGGCTGTCTTTGCCCAGCGCGCCTTCACTAATTTTCGTCCCGGCGGCGTGCGCATCCATGCCGGCGCGCCGGTGCTGGAGCATGGCATGGTGGAAGAAGATTTCAAGGAACTGGCCGCAGCCGGCGTGACCCTGCTCGGCGAAGTCGGCCTGGGCAGCGTGAAAGACGGCGCTACCGCCCGCCAGATGGTGGCCTGGGCGCGCAAATACGGCATCCAGAGCACCATCCACACCGGCGGGCCCTCCATTCCCGGCTCCAGCCTGATTGACAAGGAGATTGTTCTGGCCGCCGATGCCGACGTTATAGGCCACATCAACGGTGGCCACACCGCTTTGCCCGACGAACAGATTGTCGCGCTGTGCGAAAGCTCAACTCGCGCCCTGGAAATTGTTCACAATGGCAACGAAAAAGCCGCTCTGCTGACCTTGTTTACCGCCGGCGAGCTCAAGCAACTTCATCGCGTGATCCTGGGCACGGATTCGCCCGCCGGCTCCGGCGTTCAGCCCCTGGGCATCCTGCGCCTCATTTCCATGCTCTCCGCGCTGGGAAATGTGCCCGCGGAAACGGCGGTCTGTTTCGCTACCGGAAACACGGCAAAGATTCGCAACCTCGACTGCGGCTTGATTGAGGTGGGCCGCGCTGCCACCTTCGTTTTCATTGACCAGGCGCAGCAGTCCGCGGGCAAAACCGTCCTGCACAGCATTCGGCGCGGCGATCTGCCCGGCATCGGCATGGTGGTGATTGACGGCGCGATTGCTGCTTACCGTTCCCGCAACACTCCCCCCGCCACCCGCGTCCCCGAAATTGCGAATTAAGTGGTGGTAATCGCAAGCTCTATTAGAAAAACTGTCATGCTGAGCGCAACAGGCCGGTTCGCTTGCGAACCGGCCTGCGAAGCGCAATATTTTCTTGGCCTGTCATGCTGAGCGTAACAGGGCGGTTCGCTTGCGAACCGGCCTGTGAAGTCGAAGTACCCCCGCGCGGCCCATCGCTCCTCGCGATATCAGGGAGTTCTCACAATTTCCCGCTGCCCCCTGCCCGGTCTCGTAGAGACCGGCTGAAAGTAGCCCGCCAGTTCACTGGCGGGAAACGGACGGTCCCCCTGT
>DATEGM010000276.1:0-3534 GCA_035280085.1 Terriglobales bacterium | reverse complement strand
AAGGAGTTGCACGCGCAGATTGATCGTGCGCGCGCGTGGGGCGTGCACCTTACCCATCTCGATACGCACATGGCCACGCTGACGCATACACAGCAGCTGTTCGACGCTTACAAAGCACTGGGCCATGAGTACGATTTGCCGGTGCTGCTGGAGAGGGCGCCGGGAGAGCCGATCCCGCCGGGGTACGTGATCCCCCGGGAGGAAGCGCTAACCGACACTGTGCTGCAAATGGTGCCGGGCGTGCCCATTGATCAGTGGCTGGACTGGTACAAGAAGACGCTGACCCCGCTGAAGCCCGGTGTTTATGAGCTGATCGTGCACCTGGCGTCCGATGATCCGGAGATGCGCGGCGCCACCTATAAGCATCCTGATTGGGGCGCGGCCTGGCGGCAGGCGGATTTCGACATGGTCAAAAGCCCCGAGTTTCAGCAGTTCCTCAAGGAGCAGGGGTTTGTTCTGGTCAAGTGGAAGGACTTGGCGAAGGCGCTGCCGGCGGACTACGCGAAGCGAAAACCGTGATTTACCACAGAGGACACAGAGAGCACAGAGGATTGATAATTCAATAATTCAACTTTGTGGGTGCGGCCTGCAATCCTGATTGCTGCGAATTATCCCTACTACATTTGATTCATCCTGAAGAATCCGTACGCCGCGCTATCTGAACAATTACGAATTACAAATTGCCAAATTAGAAATCCTCAGTGGCCTCTGTGTCCTCTGTGGTTAATGCGAAATTGGCAGGGGCACGCTGCCGCGGATGCCCTGGCCCTCCACCACGGTGTAGATCGCGTCGGGCGCGACGTTGGTGAGATTTTCCACCTTGCCGCTGGACCAGCGGATTTGAACGGAATCAATTTTCGTTTCCTGACCCAGCCCGAAGTGCTGGCGCAGGTCATTCTGCGAAAGATAGCTGCTGCCGCTCTTCACCTCGCTGAACTGGGTAAGCTTCCCTGCCCGCACGGTGACGCGCGCGCCAATGGCGGCGCGGTTGCTCTTCGTGCCCACCAGCTTGAACTCCACCCGGTGATTGCCGTCGTGGTTCAGGTTCTTCAGCAGCAGCGGCGGGCCGTCAATATCCACCACGACGATGTCAATATTCCCATCGTTGAAGATGTCGCCGAAGGCCGCGCCGCGCCTTGAACGCGGAGGAATGTCGGCCAGGCCGGCGGCTTTGGAAACCTCTTCGAATGTCCCATCCCAGTTGTTGCGATAAAGCAACATCGGTTGTTCGTAAGGCGCTCCTCCCGGGATGGTGTTGGCCTGGGGATACACGTGCCCGTTGGCCACAAGCAAATCCAGCCAGCCGTCATTATCCATGTCGAAGAACGAGGTGCCCCAGCCCACCAGCGGGTAGGTGGCCTGGATTACGCCCGCCGTGCGGCTGACATCATCGAATCCCTCTTTTCCCAGGTTGCGAGAGAGCATCGCCCCCTGCTCGGCGAAGTTAGTCACGAAAATGGAAAGGCGTCCGCTTTGGTCGTAATCGCCCCAGTCCACCCCCATGGAACCTTGTTCCAAACCATCGCCGCTCAGCGCGGCGCCCAGCAGCATGCCCATATCGGTGAAAGTGCCGTTGTGATTGTTGTGGTAGAGATAGTTGGCGGTGGTGTCATTGGCCACGTAGAGGTCGGGCCAGCCATCGTCATCGTAGTCGCCCCAAACCACGCCCAGCCCATAATAATGATTGGGATCGCTGACGCCGGCCTTGGCGGAAACTTCCTCAAACGTTCCGTCGCCGCGATTGTGGTATAGCAGGTCGCTTTCACCGGGCATGCCCCAGGGTCCGCACTGCACCTCGATTCCCTTGTATTTGCAGAACTGCGCGCTGCCCGGCAGCGGCAAGTGGTCCATATCCACATGCACGTAGCGGGAAACAAACAGGTCCACGTTGCCGTCGCGGTCGTAATCCGCCCAAGCCGCGCCCGTGCTGAAGCCGCCGCCGCGCACCCCCGCTTTCTCCGTCACATCTTCAAAGGTGCAATTGCCCTTGTTGCGGTAAAGAACGTTGCCGCCGTAGCCGGTGACGTAGACGTCCAGGTTGCCGTCATTGTCGAAATCGGCTACGGCTACGCCCATGCCCCAGCCCTTGCGCGTCATGCCCGCCTGCTTGGTGATGTCCTTAAAGGTGCCGTCCCCTTCCTGGCGCCATAGCGTGACCATGGGATCGCCGCCCTGGCGGTAGCGCTCCACGCTGGAGCCGTTGGCCATGATGATGTCGAGGCGGCCGTCGTTATCGCAGTCGAACAGGCCGATGCCGCCGCTCATGGACTCGATGACGTAGTGCTTTTCCGGCGAAGAGATGTGAGAGGCTGTTAGACCGAGCTTTGGGGCGACATCCACGAACTTCGGCGGAGGACCCGCGCCGGGACGCGAATGCGCCTTTGCTGCCTGCGGCGGAGGCGCCGCGGTGGGGCCCATGGCCGCCGGAGTTTGCTCTTGCCTGACTCTGCGTGGATTCTGTGGGGCAGGCTTCTGCGCCGACACTTCGGCCGCCAGAGCAGAAATTAAGAGGAAAGCCCATGCGGCCAGCCTGGCAGGATTCCGGGGCATGAATGCGGTCATTTTAGCCCAAAGGTGAGTTGTGGGACGGGCTTCCAGGTTACACGGCGAGTCCAAATTGCCTTGTGCCGTCCCTCCGGGACTCGCGCTTCTGTTTTGATCCGTACCCAGGACTTCCGTCCTGGGCTTTATTATGACGCCCCTGCGGGGCTGAGTTATTGCCCTGACGCAACCTCTTCAACGCCGCGGCGAAACGCATAGGTCCTTCGACTCGCGCTTATTTCGCTGTGCTCAACTTGCGCTCGCTCAGGATGACATTGGCATTAGCGGCACATAGGTCCTTCGACTCGCGCTAATTTCGCTGTGCTCAACTTGCGCTCGCCTAGGATGACATTTGGCCGTATCTGAATGTGTGGGAGGCGGGGCTTCAGCCGTGAAGCATCTTTCGGAAGGGCGGATCGCGGGCGGGGGCGCGCCACAAACAACCATTGGTAGAGACGTAATTTATTACGTCTCAAGCGAGACTTTGCCAGACGTAACAAGTTAAGTCTCTACGACACAACTACTCCTATTAGAACTACCCAATTCTCAGCGCCCTCTGCGTTAATGGTTTAGGAACTGGAACCTATACGACTTCGGTTCTTCCCCGCTCACCTGCCGGGTGTTGTACTGCAGCAGATATTTCAGGTGCGCATCGTCCAGGGGGTAGGCCTTCCCTGCTCCGGAGGGATACACGCCCATTGCTTGAAAGGGCAGCGGGGCCACGGAGTTGGCATGGGCGGCGTAGAAGTCCATGTCTTTCTCGTAGCCGTTGGCCATGAAGAAATAATCGCGTTTCCACCCGGCCGGCAGCGCGGGAAGACGGCTAGCGTCGAATTCGAGCGCCACTTCTTCTCCTGAGCCAAAAACGGCAAAGCGGTCGTCGGTCTGCGTGAGCAGCGGCAGCACATCGCCATAGCGCGTGTAGTTGCCCGCCTCATGGGCATAGGGGCCGGTGGGACTAACGTCGTCATAGACAAACTTGATGTCGCCGGG
>DATEGM010000275.1:0-2725 GCA_035280085.1 Terriglobales bacterium | reverse complement strand
GAGCAGTGCGTCAACAACATGCCGGAAGGGCCGTATAAGTCTGACAATCCGCTGGCCACGCCGCCCAACAAGAACTTCACCATGCACGACATTGAAACCCTGATCACGCATTTCCTGAACGTGAGCTGGGGGCCGGTGATTCCGCCGGGAGAAGCGCTGGGCGCCATCGAGGCGAGCAAGGGCAACAACGGGTATTACCTGGTGAGCGATGGCAGCACAAATTCGTACCGAACGCGGATCCGCACGCCGTCGTTTCCCCACTTGCAGATTCTTCCGCTGACCTGCCGCGGATTAATCGTTTCCGACTTGCTGGCAATCCTGGGAAGCTTTGATTACGTGCTGGCCGACGTGGACCGATAGGAGGGAGGAAGATTTGCCGCTGAGCGCCGAAGAACGACGGGAAATTGAGGCCGAGTTTCCCCGCTATCCCACCAAGCGCGCCGTCTGCATTGACGCCATGAAGATTGTGCAGCGGCACCGTGGCTGGATTTCCGACGAGAGCCTGCAGGAAATAGCGCAGCTGCTGGAGATGTCGCTGGACGAACTGGACAGCGTGGCCACGTTCTACAACCTGCTTTACCGGAAGCCGGTGGGACGCCACGTGGTGCTGATTTGCGACAGCGTGAGCTGCTGGATTATGGGCTATAACCGGCTGCGCGAACGCTTATGCAGCAAGCTGGGAGTGCGCCTGGGCGAAACCACGGCCGACGGCCGTTTCACGTTGCTACCCATCGTCTGCCTGGGAACCTGCGACCACGCGCCCGCGATGATGGTGGATGAAGACCTGCACCGCGACCTCGATCCGGAAAAAGCCGATCAGGCCCTGGAGAACTACAAGTAGAGATGGAGAAACCGCTCACCCAACACGTGCGTCCCGATGGCCAAGCGCTGGATCGCCGCGCTTATGAGGCGGTTGGCGGGTACCAGGGCATGCGCAAGGCGCTACGGATGGATCCGCGCGAAGTGCAGCAGGTGGTGAAAGATTCCGCGCTACGCGGCCGCGGCGGCGCCGGATTTCCCACGGGCATGAAGTGGAGTTTCGTGCCCATGGGGACGGATGCGCCTCGGCCCAAGTATTTGATCTGCAACGCCGACGAGATGGAGCCGGGAACATTTAAGGATCGCTTGCTGCTGGAGGCCACGCCCCACCAGCTCATCGAAGGCATGAGCATCGCGGCCTGGGCGATTCAGGCAGAGGTCTCCTATATTTTTCTGCGCGGAGAGTACGTGGAGTCGGCACGGCGCCTGGAGAAAGCGCTGGCGGAGGCGTATGCCGCGCGCTATCTGGGCAAAAACGTTTTCGGTTCCGGCTATAGCCTTGAGATGTATCTGCACACCAGCGCGGGGCGCTACATGTGCGGCGAGGAAACCGGACTGCTCAACGCCCTGGAAGGCAAGCGCGCCAATCCCCGCACCAAGCCGCCGTTTCCTCAAGTGTCCGGGCTCTTTGGCAAGCCCAGCATCGTGCAGAACGTGGAGACGCTGTGCAACCTGCCGCACATCGTGAATAACGGTGCCGAATGGTTTAAGAAGCTGGGCCGCACCGCCGATGGGGGCACCAAGCTCTTTGGCGCCAGCGGCAAGGTGAAACGCCCTGGTTTGTGGGAGCTGCCCATGGGCACCACGGTGCGCGAGTTGCTGGAAGAGCACGCCGGCGGGATGCGCGAAGGCTTGCGCTTCCGCGGCCTGCTGCCGGGTGGCGCTTCCACCGACTTTCTGACCGAAGAGCACCTGGATGTGCCCATGGATTTCACCGCCGTGCAGAAGGCCGGGAGCCGCATGGGCACAGGCACCATGATTGTGCTCGATGACCAGACCTGTCCCGTGGGCATGGTGTGGAACCTGGAAAAGTTTTTCGCGCAGGAATCGTGCGGCTGGTGCACGCCCTGTTGGAGCGGCCTGAACTGGGCCGAGCGCACGCTGCGCGCCCTGGAAGAAGGCCGCGGCCGCGAAGGCGATCTGGAAAAACTCTCGTACCAAACCTGGTTCAACGCTCCGGGCAACACTTTTTGCGCGCTGGCGCCGGGAGCGGTGGAGCCGCTGCAAAGCGCACTCAAGTATTTTCGCGAGGATTTTGAGCGGCACATACGTGAGAAGCGCTGTCCCTGGAAATAGGCATGGCCACTGTTCACATTGACGGGAAGCCCTATATCGCCGATCCGGCGCAGAACATGCTGTTCACGGCGCTGACGCTGGGCTTCAACCTGCCCTATTTCTGCTGGCATCCGGCGATGGGCTCGGTGGGCGCCTGCCGGCAGTGCGCGGTCAAGCAGTTCCGGGACGAGAACGACACACGGGGCAAGCTGGTGATGGCCTGCATGACACCAGCCGCGGAGGGCACGCGCATTTCGATCCACGATGCGGATGCGGTGAAGTTCCGGGCCGGCGTGATTGAGGGCCTCATGATTAATCATCCTCACGATTGCCCGGTGTGCGACGAAGGCGGCGAGTGTCACCTGCAGGACATGACGCTCATGACCGGGCACGACTACCGCCGCTATCCCTACGAAAAGCGCACCTTCCGCAATCAGTACCTGGGTCCCTTCGTTAACCAGGAGATGAACCGCTGCATTCAATGCTACCGCTGCGTGCGTTTTTACCGCGAGTACGCCGGAGGGGAGGATTTTGACGCGCACCTGTTGCGCAATTTGGTTTTTTTTGGACGCCACCAGGATGGTGTTCTGGAAAATGAATTCAGCGGGAACCTGGTGGAGGTCTGTCCCAC
>DATEGM010000274.1:0-10396 GCA_035280085.1 Terriglobales bacterium | reverse complement strand
GCCGGCGCCGAAGTCGTAACTGCTTCGGATCCCGAAGAGGCGCGCAATCTCCTGAATAGTGGCGGCTTTGACGCCCTGATACTCAACGGCTCCATGCCCAACGGCTGGACCGCGATGGAGATTCATGGCTGGCTCGCCCAGCACCATCCCCGGACCGTAGGCAGGGCACTTTTCATTTTTGCCTCCCTGGATGCGGAGACACAAACCTTTCTCGAGCAGAAGCGCATCTCTTATCTTGTCAAGCCGTTCGACGTAGCCGACCTTATCGCCGGCAGTCGCAAGCTGCTGCAGAAAGCGTCCGCAGCTTCGGCATCTTCGTAGCTCCGCCGCAGCACCCTGCTTCCAACTGTGGGTATTGCGGTACCCATATGTTCCCTTTCGTTGGCCTGCCTCTAAACACCTCATTCGCTCCTAGGGTGACAAACAGGAGTCCTCGCTCCCCGAACCAAACACCACGGCCACGCCGGATGCCTGATAGCACGGCGTTTCCAGGGCAACTTTATGCGTGTACAGGGTTTGAATTAATGATTCTTAAAGATCTTCCCGGCGCAGTGAATGGCCGGGAACGTGCAAAAGTACAGGGCGAGTTAGACGGATAAGGCTCAACAGCAATAATCTTTCTGCTAGGGGGAACCATGGCAAGGGCTTTAGACCAGGCAAAGATTACCGGGTTGGCGGCACATTTTCCCGCTACCACTGAGCAATCCCTCGCACAGTACGAAAAGGCTTTCGAAGAGCATCGCCACCGGGTATACGCCCTGTCTTTCTGGATGACAGATAGCGAAATTGCGGCGGAAGAAATATCCTCCAGCGTGTTTGCGCGCGCCTTCGCCAATGGCAGCATTCCCAGCGCGGAGACCGTGGACCGCATCCTGCTCAGCGAAATTCGCGACTTGATGCCCATCGGCGTTTTGCGGCTCAACATTGCCGCAACCACGGAAGTGGCCTCGGTACGCGGCAATGTAAAGCGGGTTGATCTGGAACGGGCCGTGGTGCAATTGCCACCCACGGAACGCATGATTTTCCTGCTCCACGACGTGGAGGCCTATGACCACGCCCGCATCTCCCGCACTCTGGGAGTGAGCGAGCAGGAGTCACAGCTCGGACTGCATCAGGCGCGTCTGCGCCTGCGCCAATTGCTGGCCAACAAAGCATAGACACAAACGCTTTTAGCGGAAAAGGGCACCTCATGCAGGTGCCCTTTGTGTTTCATGCCTTTGCATCTCTCCCCCGCCGGCCGCGTCTAAAACCTATGCTCTTTGAAGGCAAGGAACGCAAACAGCGCGAACAGGAAATGCAGCGCGCCGGACGCCTGCCGCCGGGCCAAGCCCTTACGCTCAAGTGGCCGGTTCTGCACTACGGGTCAGTACCAAGTTTCGATCCTGCGACCTGGGACTTTCGTGTTTTCGGGCTGGTAGAAAAGCCCGTGCGATTGCGCTGGGATGAGTTCAACCGCCTGCCAAGGGCCCAAATTACCAGCGACTTTCACTGTGTCACCCGCTGGAGCCGCTTCGACAACCGCTGGGAAGGAGTCTTATTCCGCGAAGTCCTCAGCCTGGTCAAGTTAAAGTCGGGCACCGGCTATGTGCTGGTACACGCGGAACAGGGGTACACGGCTAATATCCCACTGCCGGACCTGGATCGGAACAACGTTCTCTTTGCCACGCACCACGACGGCCAGCCGTTGGCCCCGGAACACGGCTACCCCCTGCGGCTGATCGTCCCTCACCTCTATGCCTGGAAGTCGGTTAAGTGGGTGCGTGGAATCGAATTTCTCGACCGCGATGCCGCCGGCTTCTGGGAGCGCAATGGCTACCACATGTATGGCGACCCGTGGAAAGAACAGCGGTTTGATACGGATTAAACCAGGAGTCTGGAGTCGGTTGTCAGGAGTCAGCGCAGCAGTTCTGAGGGATTAACCTGCGGATAAGCACCCCTTGGCGCACACCAGGACTACTGTACCGCCTCCAGGGACTCAGCGACGCGGTTCAGGGCTATCTGAATGCGGTCCAGTTCGCGTTGTGCGGCTTCGTTCCATTCCACCGCGCGCTGCAGGTTTTCGCTTAGCCAGCGCAAGGTCTGCCGACCACGGTCGGTGAGCAACAGCGCTCCCACCCCCGCAATGCCCAGGACCGCTAATGGCACATACCACTTTCGCATCCCGCCTCCTTGTCCGCCTGCCTAAAGCCTTACACAAGTACGGCGCCGCCCGCAATGGCTAAAGGGTAGGGGGAATTCCTCAAAAAACCGAGAAAAACGTCTGCAACGGCAGCCGCGAGCAGCCGAACGGCGGCCAGTTTCATCCAAGTTCGCAGCAACTCACAAATTTTGAGGTCCGAACATGTGGAAACTTGCTGCACACGTGGGATGTTGTTCCCTGCTCTTTTGCGGCTTGGTGGCGGCACAAACCCTCAACCAGCCGTTGCCGGCCACAACAACCGCCCCCTCCAACTCCATTCCGGCCGGAACCAGGTTCATAGTTCGCCTGAACGATAAGCTGGATACAGGTAAAGTAAAGACAGGCAAGCACTTCCAGGCTAAGCTGGCGGAAGACCTGGCTGCCCCGGGCGGGCTGGCGATTCCCCGGGGGAAGAAGGTGAAGGGACATGTCAGTTCGGTTGAAAAGGGCTTGCACGCGCGCCTGCTGCTGAGCTTCGATGAAATTGAGACCCAGCATGGCTGGATGCCACTGGTGGCGACGGTGACGGGGGTGCCAGGCGAGCACGGGGTCAGGCAGCCCAGTTCCGAGGGCGAGATCGAGCGCAAGGGGCCGAGCAAGGGCCGGATGATCGAAAGCGCGGCCATCGGGGCCGGCATGGGCGCCCTGGGCGGTATGGTGGCAGGCGGAAGCCATGGAGCGGCTATTGGCGCAGGGGTGGGCGGCGGCGCGGGCCTGGGAGCCGGTTTGCTGACCGATCGCAACCTGAAACTCAACAAAGGCCAAATGCTCGAGGTGCGGTTGGACCGTCCGCTGCAAGTGCCCGTGCACTAGAATGGCCCTTCCAGTTGAAGCGGAAAGGGTGCGCTCGGAATCGGCTGGGAAGAAATGAGGGCCTCGTATGACTAGCAGGCTCGCGGTCCTATTCCTGCTTATGCTTGTGCCGGTTGGGATCGCTGTGGCACAGGAGCACCCGGCGCTGACCGCCCAGCCCAACACCATCTACGTAGGCGCGGACGGCAAGTACGAAACCGCGCCTGACACGGCGCTGGTGCAATTCAACATTTCCGCCCAGGAGGAGACGGCCAAGGCGGCTTATGGGCGGGCCAGCCACGCCGCCGAGCAGATTCGCCAGATTCTGCGCTCCAACGGCATCGAGACCAAAACAGCGGAGATTGGCTTTTTCTCCCTGGATCCGGTCTATGACTACCGCAGTCCCAAGCGCAAGCTTATCGCCTATCGCGTAAACAGCAGTGTTTCGGTGAAGTTGAAGGATTTCTCCAAGGTGGCGCCGATTGTCTCGCAAATTTCCGATCTGGATGTAACGGCCAACCAGAGCATCAGCTACACGCTGGAAAACATAGATGCCGCTAAATTGAAGGCCACGGAAGACGCCTACCAGCGCGCCCGCGAAGAAGCTGCGGCAGTTGCCCGCGCAGCACAAAAAACCCTGGGCGAACTCTCCTATGCCTCCGTGGACACCTTCGAGCAGGTGCGGGTGGTGGCTCCCATGATGCGTCAGGCTATGGGCGCGGCCATGGCAGCGGCGCCTGCGCCAACCGAACAATTCACGCCACAGAAGGTCACGGTCACCGCGCATGTGAACGCTCTGTTCACAATGAGGTAATTGGAAGCTGTTCACGGATGGGTGGCGCAGGCCTTCAGGCCTGCAGGAAACGATTAGTACCTCCGCGGGCTTCAGCCCTGAGGTACTTTTCAATGCCATCCCGCGCCCACGTCGCTGGATAACCTCAGCGGCTAAAGCCTTCAACTCCGAGAGCCGTTTAGACGCAGGGCCAAAGGCCCTGCTCCACCCAGCACATTCTCGCTTGCGCACCTAGTCGGGCAGCAACTCGAAGACGGGGTAATCAGCTGCCAACTGGGTAAAGGCCTGAGGCGGCGAGCCGGCGGGTACGGGAAAGTAGCGCTGCACGGTGGTCTTGAAGCGGTCCAGATAAGCCTTAAGCAGTTCGGGTTTGCCCGCATCAGGGATGGGGCGAATGCGGTAGTGCTGGCGCGTCCTTCCCTTCTTCAGCGTCACCTCGCCGGCGGCTTCGGCGTTGCGCACCCACTGTGTGCGCCCGCGCGGCGCCACCAGGAAGCGCTTGCCGTCGAGCTCCAGCAGATCAATGGGCGTGGAATAAACTTTGCCGCTTTTACGCCCCCGCACCTCAACCAAGTAATTGTGCGAAAGTCCCAGGCCCAGCCCCACGAGCAAGCCGAAGGCGCGATTAAAGAGACGCTCTCCGGCGGTAGGTTTGCGAAAGGCGGGCAGCTCCGAATTCATGTGGAAATTGTAGTTTGCCCTGGGTATGCCGCCCGCGCTATTACTTTGCCGAAAAAAACGGAAACAGCTGGCGAATTTCATCTTCGCTGGGCTGACGGCCGTATTCCGTGATTTCGAACGCCTCGGCGTGCTTGATGTTGGCAGCAGCCGTGCCATAGCGCTTCTCCAGCGCCTGACGCCACTCGGGCAGAACCTTATCGGGCTGCTGCGTTGCCAGCCATTGCTTGCGCGCAGCAGAGTCCTTGGGAACCTGGTCCAGCAGACCGTCGTGCCAGGGCAGCCACTCGTAGAACTGGGAAACGTGTGCGTCCAGCATGTCGAGCTTCTTCTGATAAACGTCGTCAATGGAAACCACAATGTCGGGCCGGAAGGGCTGGGGTTGCGTGAACTGGTCCCAGAAATAGAGGAAGACAGGATTCTTTCGCAGCGCCGGAACATCGGTCACCAGGTCGGGCACGGTGACCATGTAGGCGGCGTCCTGCACCAGCACGCCGGTGTAGCGGTGGTCGGGATGGTAGTCATTAGGCCGAGGCGACAGGACGACATCGGCTTTCCATTCCCGAATTTCCCGAATGATCTGATTGCGCACCGGCAGCGTGGGCAAAAGTTCACCATCGTGGTTGTCGAGCACGTCGTATTCGATGCCGATGCGGCGCGCCGCCTCCTGCGCTTCAGCGCGGCGGCGCTTTGCCAGCGGACCGCCGCCCATGGATTGATGGCCGGCATCGCCGCTAGTCACGGAGACAAACTTCACCTTAAAACCCAAGGCGGCGTATTTGGCCGCCAGACCTCCGGCGCGCAGGTCGCAATCGTCAGGGTGTGCGCCGAAAGCAATTACCCGCACCGGCGCCGGAGCTTGTCCGAAAACGGGTGCGACGGCGAACAACAGCAGCATCAATATCCAGGCCACAGGAACCTCCTATGAAACTGGCGATTGTACTGCGAAGCTTAAGGAGGATTACAGTTCTGCGGAAGTCATTTCCCGACGGGAACCAATCAACTGCCGTAGCGCCAGCGTCTCGCCGGCTGTCCTGGCAGCGTCCCGCCGCCAGAGTCCAAACGCGGGCGGGCGCCCGCGCCACAAAAGTTTCAACGGGATTTCAGAATGATCTTACTTCCCTGTGCCTCTGTGACTCCGTGGCAGGTGTTCAGGTCTCACTGATGCGAAGGCACAGTGATGCCGTTGGGCCCGCGCTGCTTGGCTTCCAGCTTTTTGCGCGTGGAAATGGATTTATCCACCCAGCTGTCAGCCGTCTTCAAATCGGCTTGACGGGCTTCCGGATCGCCGCAGTCAATGTGCGCCTTTTCCCGGTATAGCAGGTTCAAGTAGGCCATAGCATCAGGATATTCGGGCCGCATCTTGACCGCCTTCTCCAGAAGCTGCAGTCCTTCGTTGACCTTATCTTCATTATCCTGCTTCAGCTTCTGGCAGGCTTTTTCCGATTTCAGCTCGTCGGTTGGCTTCAGTCCCTGCTCGGCCCACAGCTGCATGCGCGGCTGGTAAACCTGCGTCCAGTCAATCACGGCGATGGAGTAATCGAGTTCAGGATCGTTAGGATCGAGGTCAATGGCTTTGCGGTAGTACTCCTTGGCCTGATCGAATTTCTTCATCTGCAGGTAGAGGTAGGCTATTCCCTTCAGGCTGTTGATTCGCTGCTCGCGGGCGGGTTGCAGCTTGATCACCTGCTGGTACTGATCAATGGCCGCTTCCGCGCTCTTGTTGTTGTCCGGGCTGTCCACACCCGGCACAAATTGCTGGGCATAGGCGGTGGCCAGGTAGAGGCGGGCGTTCACCAGGCTGGGATCGAGGTCAACCGCATCTTTAAAGAAACTGATGGCCTGGTCGTACTTGGCGTTCTTGTAAGCTTGCACTCCCTTATTGAGGTCGGAGCGCGCTTTAAGCTTGTTGCACCCCGCCGCGCCTATCAGCACAGCAACCAGGAGAAGAGATTCCAAAATCCGCCACGTCGAAATTTGTTTGGCCATCGCCTGCTTACCTCGATGCGTTTACATTCAACGTCAACATCCTCCCTACAGATGCGTTGGAGAGAGCTGGTGACAGCCAGGAAAATCAAAAGCAGCAGCAAAGGCTTCCAGGGGTGAGTGCCGGGTCGGTGGGAGAAAATGAAGCCCTGAGGGGCAGGCGAAGTTGCGTTTTGCTGTCGCGCGCAAGTGTAATATCCTGTAGCAAATCCAGCGCGAATCCGTGAGGAACATTTCATCTTGAGCTCGCCCGCCGCCCCGGCGCTCCGTGCGGAACAGCCGGCCACAACCGGTTCTGCCCGCCGCGTCCTGATCCTGCTGGGGATCATTTTTGCGGTGGTTTACGTGGGTTCGGTGTTTTCGCCGCCCCTGCTGGACGACGCCGATTCCACTCATGCCGAAGCGGCGCGGGAAATGCTGGCCCGCGGCGACTACGTCACCTTGCACGTGAATGGCATTCGCTACCTGGAAAAGGCGCCGCTTCCCTACTGGCTGGTGGCAGGCAGTTACCGGTTGTTCGGAATGAACGAGTTCGCCGCCCGCCTGCCTGCGGCCCTATCGGTGCTGCTGCTGGCATGGCTGGGATTTATCTGGGGCCGGCATGCTTTTAGCGAGCGCACGGGCGCCTACGCGGGGCTGTTTGTGCTGACCTGCGCGGGCGTGTACCTGTTCACCCGCATTTTTATCCCTGATGTCCTGCTCAGCCTGCTGATTGCAGCCTCGCTCTACTTTCTGCTCACCGCGTTGGAGTTCTCCGCGGCAGCTTGGCGCTGGTATGCCGGGTATGGCTGTGTGGCGCTGGCGGTGCTGACCAAGGGGCTTGTGGCGCTGGTTTTTGTCGGCATGCCGGCGGTTATCTACCTGGCCATCACCGGGGAGTGGCGGCGCTGGCGCGAATTTCGTCTCCTCTCCGGCCTGGCGCTGTTTCTTGCCATAGCCGCGCCCTGGCACACCCTGGCTGGCCTGAGAAACCGCGGCTTCTTCTGGTTCTATTTCGTCAACGAGCATTTTCTGCGTTTTCTGGGCGAGCGTTATCCCAAGGACTACAACAAGCTGCCGGCGGCGCTTTACTGGAGCCTGCACCTGGTGTGGCTATTTCCCTGGAGCTTTTACCTGCCGTCGCTGGTCCGCAATGGCATTCAAGATGTAAAGGGAAGGCATGCGGGGGTGGAAGATGCTCCGCGGTGTTTTGCCGCGCGGACCCGCCTCCTGTGCTGGATTTGGGCGGGGCTGGTGCTGGTGTTTTTCGCCATCTCCACCAACCAGGAGTACTACACATTTCCTGCGTATCTGCCGCTGCTGCTCCTGCTGGCGGATGCGCTGGCGCGGGATGAGGAGCAAGTGGCGGGCCGCCCTCTGGTGCTCAGTTCCTCGGGCGCTATCGCCATAGTCGGGTTGCTGGCGGGTAGCGCGCTGCTGGCGGGACTGTGGTATTCGCGACACCTGCCCTTTGTGCCCGATATTGGCACGGTGCTGGCCAAGCACAACATGGCGGAAGACACGCTCTCCATGTCGCACGCCCTGGATCTGAGCGCGGAATCGTTTGCCGCCCTGCGCTTGCCCGCCCTTCTGGCCGTAGTGGCGCTTATCGCCGCGCCGCTGCTTTCACTGCTGCTGCGCCTGCGCCGCCGCCCCTGGCAGGCCACCTGGGCGTTAGGTGCGGGCATGGCCCTCCTCCTGTTTGCGGCTCACATCGCCCTCGCCCGCTTCGGGCCGTATCTTTCTTCCAAGGCCCTGGCGCAGAAAATCGCGGCCCAGGAGAAGCCGGGCGACCAGGTGATGATCTATGGCGACCAGGCCTTCGGCTCTTCCCTGCTCTTCTACCTGCGCCAGCCCATTGAACTGGTCAACGGGCGCACGACCTCCATGTGGTTCGGGTCCACGTTCCCGGACGCGCCAAAAATATTCCTGAAAGACAGCGACCTGTTGCAAAAATGGAATGGCAGCGGGCGGGTGTTCCTGTTCGTGCCGCCTTATGAGAAGAAGCAGGTGGACAGTCTACTGCCGCACAAGTATGTGGTGGCACAAATTTCAGGCAAGTTCGTCTACAGCAATCGTTTCTGAAGCCGCGGCCGGCTCCTCTATTCCTGCTTGCCGAACCATTTTGCCGCCAGGCTGCAATTGGTAACGTTCTCCGCGCCACACAATGCTGGTGTTGAAAAAGCTGGCGCACCACAGGAAAAATCCCAGTAGGTCGCGAATGGGATAGAGCCAGAAGTACCTCAACGCCAGGGGATCGCGCACCACTCCCCATCCGGCAAGCATTGCTTCCATCATGCGGTTCAGAGCAGCATAAAGAAACAGAGCCAGGCCGAGCAGAGGGTCACCCATGACAATGCCGGCCAGCAATCCGAGCAGGCCGAAAGGCATGGCAAAGGTCAAACCCGTCCCGACGTGGCCCTTGGGACGCGAAAAACGCGTGCTCTTCATCCAGCGTACCTGGTGCTGCAGGGAGGCGAGGCAGCGTTGATGGACGGCCACATGGTCCACTACGTAGTGAGAAAGCACTACTTGTTTCCCCGCTTCGAACACCCGCTGCCCGAGGACGAAATCATCGGCGCAGTAGTCTGCCAGCACGTGAAAGCCGCCGATTTCTTCGAGCACATCGCGGCAGATGGCCATGGTGGGACCAAGAGCAAACTTCAAGCCTTCGAGCATGTCGGCCACCACTACGCCGGCGGTCATCTCCACCGACATGCCCAGCGCCTCCAGGCGCGACCACAGGCCGCCGCTGGGCACGCCACGATAGAGGCAGGTCAGCATTCCAACTTCCGGCTGCAACAGGGGCCGGACTATTGCGCGCAGGTATTGAGGCGTTACGCGGACATCGCTATCGCTGATCACCAGATAATCTCCGGCGGCAACTTCAGCCATCTTTTCCAGGGAACAGACCTTGGCGTTGGGGCGATCCGGTTCGCCGGAGAAAATGACTCTCACTGGAACCTGCGGAAATCGGCGGCAAACAGCTTGAACCACGTCGAGGGCGGGATCGCTCTCCTGCCGGCAGCCAAAAATGATTTCATAGCCGGGATAGTCCTGGCGGAAAAAACTCTCCAGATTGGCTTCCAATGCGGGTTCCAGGCCATGCAGCGGCTTCAACAGACTCACCCGCGGCCAAGGACCGGCAAATCCAGTCGTGAGCGGACGACTCCTTAATCGAACACAAGCGCCGGCTAGCAGGATCAGGAAAACGGTGCAACTGAGCAGGCCAATAATGGAGGGCAACAGGAGCAAGTGACCGAGCATGAACGTGCGGCCTCGCGACCGTGCAGAATTTTAATGTGCAAATGCTGAAAAGCGACGGACTTTACACTGTCGGCGCGGACCTGGTGCTTCCGCGTTTACTGAATGCTGCAGGTGTTGCAACAGCCCCACTGATGGTGACGCCTGGCTTGATTTTAATCTATTTCATGGCCACAACCCCCAGGCGAGAGCTCTGCCGTGACCTCCACGACATGCCCTCTCGCCTGGAAGCAAGGAAGCTGCTCTGTGCGTTCCTTGTTCATCGCTAAGCAGGATATAGATAAACACATCCACCCCAGGAGAGGCGTAAAGGTTTGTTACGCTCCTGTAAAGATTTGTAAAGTGGGGGTTGCAGCTCAGCCAATCTCGCCGCATCTGGGGCAGCGGCACGCTTTGTGGTGCTCCGCATTGGTGTTGTTGCAGAAAGGACAGCGGCATTCCGCCTCATGAGTGCCCCCCAGGGAGCCACAGGCCGGGCAGACGCAGCCCAGAGTGTGTTTTCCACCGCTCTCCCCGCACATGGGGCACTGGCAGTACTCGCGATGGCGTCCGCCGAACTTATACGCCGAGAGAGGCATACCCCCGGGCCTCGGCTTGCACCCGGACTACCTCCTACAAAATATCGGGGGCCGATGTAAATAGCGGAACCGACCGTATTCTGCCACCACCGCCAGGGCCATCGCCAGCAGAGATCGAAGCGTACGCAGTGTATGGCTTGGTTCGCT
>DATEGM010000273.1:0-4201 GCA_035280085.1 Terriglobales bacterium | reverse complement strand
TTTGACTCTGATGTGGCCGACGGCGCCCAGGCGCCGCAAGTAGTGCTTTTTGGCGGCAGTCCCTGCACGGCCGCCAGCACCCCCAGCCCCTTGAACCTGAATGCTGCCAATACCTTCCAAGGCACGCTGGGGAATTCCACCTGCACTCCGCCGGGGCTGGCTCAAGCCCTCAACTTTGTCCCCAACCAGCAGCGCTTCAATGCCACTCCGAACGCGCCATCGGCCTTCGTGGGACAGGAATACCTGGCAGCACACATCCCCTTGATTCTGCAGCCCTTTGGCTTCCCCACTGCGGCCAATTTCCAATATCCCTACTCCAACCAGGCGAATCTGACCTTGGAGCGCGACCTGGGCCACAACTTCGCCCTCAGCCTGCAGTACAACTTCAACGCCGGCAAGCGTTTAAACCGGCCCATCAATGCGAACGCTGTGCGCTCTGACCTGCTGGTGCACAACTACCAGGTGGCGGCGGCGGCCGGCGATCCCGGCGCCCTGACCGGCGGCGCCAGCGCCCCGCTCTTTGTGGGCTCCATCGGCGCTCCTTGCGGTGTAAACATGAACCCCGGACCTTTTCTGGGACAGCCCTGGGTAAGTTCTTCGCTGGTCAGCTTTTTCAGGCCATCCGGCTTGAATCCATCGCTGGCACAAGCGGCGATTGCTGGGGGAGCTGGCGCGTGTGTGGGCCTGGCGCAGCAGATACTGTCGGCGGAGGGGCTGAATGGGGCCTGCGACCCGCTCTCGCTGAGCGGTTGTATTCCCTTCAGTGATATGCCGGCCAACTTCTCCAATGGCAGCTCGGTGTACCACGGCTTCACCGCCAATCTGCGCAAGCGCTTCAGCAGCCACTACGAGTTCCTGGTTTCTTATAGCTATTCGCACGCGATAGACGACTCCACCGACCTGGAATCACCCCTGGCGCCGCAAGATAATTACAACCCCAATGGGGACCGCTCCACCTCGCTTTTTGACCAGCGGCACCGGTTTGTGTTCAGCGGCGTCTATCAGACCGGTAAGCTTTCCGGGGGCTTCTTGAGCAAGTTGGCCAGCAACTGGACCTTTGCGCCCATCATCGAGGCGGGGGCGGGGCGGCCCTTCAACATCATCACTGGGTCCGACAGGAATTTTGATTTCGGCACCACCACCGATCGGCCGCTGGCAGTTCCCGGCGGCACGCCGCAGAACCTGTGCGGCGACCAGGCGGCGCCCTCAAGGTTTTCTCCGACGGGATGGCTGCAACCAGCCTGCTTCCTGAACGGCACGCTGATCGGCAACCTGAGCCGTAATGCCGGGGTACGTCCTTCCACGCTGTTCACCGATATGCGAGTAGCACGGCACATTGGCTTCGGGGAACGCGTAGGTGTGGACGCCATGGTGGACGTCTTCAATTTCATCAACCGCTTCAACGTGGCCGACGTGAACCCGCTGTGGACGAACGCCGGACAAACTACGGCGGCGTTTGATCCCCGGCAGTTGCAGTTGGCGCTGAAGTTCTCGTGGTAGTGGGTAATCTGTAGTCCAATCCGAGGGGTCTAACACGCATTCAATCGCCGGGCGAGTCTGCCCGGCGATTCTGTTTCTACCGCCGGAAATCATGGGCTCAGGCGCGACCTTCAGACTTCTTCTCATTCAAGAGGGTGTTATGAAACTCTTGGCGCTGCACAGGAGGGGGGAATAGGAAAGCCCAGCACGACGAGAGAGTGTGTGAAAACGTTCTTTCGCCCCGCTGGGGCTATGAATTTACTCCTCTTTGCCCCCCGGACTTACGTCCGGGGCTACATTCTGGTGCCGCTCCGCGGCTCAAGAATGACGGTATTGTTCCACCGGGGTTTAGTTTGCGTTCTAACACAGACTCGACCAGTGCTGGGAAAGCCGAGGTGGAATAAAACGAGTCCGCTTTAGCGGGCGGCACCTGTTTCGCAATAGCCCGCTAAAGGGGGCTGTAAGGCTCTCCCGGCCAACGCTGAGTGCGAACTGCAAAATGCTAAGCTATTAAGCCAGGCAGCAGTCCGCTAATACACCATGAACAAGATGATCGTCGCCAACTTGCTCCACCGGCCCATTCGGTCGCTGATCAGCATCATTGCCGTGGCCCTCGAGGTCATTCTCATCCTGCTGATCGTGGGACTATCCATGGGCATGCTCAACGACGCCCGTACCCGACAGGAGGGCATCGGCGCCGACGTCATGGTCACGCCCCCCGGTTCTTCATTTCTCAGCGGCATCACCGGAGCGCCGGTTTCGGTCAAAGTGGCCAACGTTGTGCGCAAGCTGCCTCATGTGGTGGCCGTGGCGCCTATCATTACCCAGCTCACCACCACGGGTAATGTCGAAGTCATATATGGAATTGATCTGAAGAATTTTCCTCTCACAGGCCCTTTTCAGTACGTGGCCGGCGGACCTTTCCAGAGCCCCAATGACGCGCTGGTGGACGACTACTTCGCTGACACTAACCACGTCAGGGTGGGCGATCAGATTCAGATATTGAACCACTCCTTCCGCGTCAGCGGCATCGTCGAGCACGGAAAAGGAGCGCGCAAGTTCGTTCCCATGAAGACCCTGGAGGAGTTAGTCGGGGCGCCGGGCAAGGCCTCCATGTTTTACGTCAAGCTCGACAACCCCAACAATGCCAATCTAGTGGTCACGGAAGTGAAGAATGTGCCCGGCATGCAGAACTACACGGTGCGCTCCATGAGCGACTATCTTTCCATGATGACGCCGTCTAACTTGCCTGGATTCAACAAGTTCATCGGGGTCGTGATTGGCGTGTCGGTGACCATTGGCTTCATCGTCATCTTCCAGGCTATGTACGCGGCGGTAATGGAGCGCACCCGCGAAATTGGCATTCTCAAGTCCCTGGGCGCCTCCAAGCTCTATATCGTTAACGCCATCCTCCGCGAAACCGGGCTGTTGGCCTGCGTGGGCATCGGGGTGGGCATTGCCATCAGTTTTCTGGCTCGCGCCGTCATCCGCGACCGTTTGCCCATCGTGCCTATGCACATCACTGGAGACTGGATCTGGCGGGCTACGATCATCGCTTTAGTCGGCGCTCTGGCAGGCGCGATTTACCCTGCCGTGAAAGCGGCGCGCAAAGACCCGATTGATGCGCTTGCATACGAGTAACAAACGCCGCCACAATTACTTACGGTTGCGTCGCGGAAGTTAACAGCAACGGTACCCGCGTTGACAATCACTGCCTGCTAAGTTATCTTTTAATCTTTGGGACAACTGTTGTCGCCCGCCTGAGCCCCTGTGCTTTCATGAGCGCGGGATTGATTCACGCGGTTTTCTTAGCTGTTTTTCATTCTGGGAGAGATTTGATGTCAACCTATTTCCCCAAACAGGGGGAAATTGCGCGCAAGTGGTACGTCGTGGACGCCAGCGGGCAGCCTCTGGGCCGCCTGGCGACGCGTGTGGCCCGCATTCTCCAGGGCAAGAATAACCCGCGTTATACGACTTTTATGGACATGGGCGACCACGTGGTGGTCATCAATGCGGAAAAGGTCCGCCTGACGGGCATGAAGTCGGAAAGCAAGGTTTATCACCGCTACACCGGCTATCCCGGCGGATTGCGCAGCGAGCAATTCAACAAACGCCTGGGGCGCCGCCCGGAAGCCGTGGTTCAGGACGCCATCGTTGGCATGCTGCCCAAAACCAAGCTGGGCCGCAGCATGGCTTCCAAGCTCAAGGTTTATCGCGGCGATAAGCACCCGCATCAGGCACAGAAGCCGGAAACTCTGGCATTGGCATAGTTCGCAGCGGTCCCAAAATGGGCCGCTTATTTTTTGGGAAGGAATAAGCGTTAAAGCTGGCAGCTACAAGCTAGCAGCTAATCAGCTATCATGGCAGATCTGGTTCAATACTACGGAACGGGACGGCGCAAAGCAGCTATCGCGCGCGTCTACTTGCGGCCGGGCAGCGGCGAGTTCAAGGTCAATGACCGTGCTTTCGAGCAGTATTTTGTGACCGAGGCGCAGCGCGTGCGCGCGCGTCAGCCGCTGGTCTCTACCGAAAGCACCAGCAGCTTCAACGTGCTCGCCAACGTGTCGGGCGGCGGCGTGGATGGCCAGGCAGACGCGGTCCGCCTGGGCATTGCTCGCGCCCTTATCGAGTTCAATGCTGAACTGCGCAAAAAGCTGAAGGGCGAAGGGTTCCTGTCGCGCGATTCGCGAATTAAGGAACGCAAGAAATACGGCCAGAAGGG
>DATEGM010000272.1:0-6168 GCA_035280085.1 Terriglobales bacterium | reverse complement strand
ATCACGGGTCGCTGCGAATTTGACCAGGATGCCATGCCGATGAGTTCCGCAGAGGCTCGGAAGTCATTGTGCACAAACGGCTTTCGGGTGCTGGATGCGAGCAGCCACTTCTATTTTCCGCGCTGGTTAAGGTGGTTGCGGGGCTTGGAGCCGGCTCTCGCCCGCTTGCCGCTGGGAGCGCAGTACATGTTGCTGGCCCGCAAGCCGAGCTAGCTCCTAAGCTATACTCCGCGCATGCCCTCCTCCCCTGCGGGCTCTCCAACCCACAAGCTCAGGCTGCGCTCGGCGCTCCTCCTGGCGCTCGTGGCCATGGCGGGCATGCATGCCGGGGTGTTTTTCAGCTTGCGGCAGGAGGTGCGGCAGGGATACCCGGACTTCACCGCGTTCTATGCTGCCGGGAAGTGCGTGCGGCGCGGCTTGAGCTCACAGCTATACAGCACGCAGACGCAAGCGCTAATCCAGCAGGAGTTTGCGTCCGGTGTAAAAATCCGCAAGGGTCCGCTGCCGTTTACCCATCCGCCGTTTGAAGCGGCGCTTTTTGCCCCGTTAGCTTTTCTCTCCTATTCCGCCGCTTATTGGGTATGGAATGCGGTCAGCCTCCTGGCACTGGCGGTGTTTCTGCTTCTCCTGCGCCCGCACATTCCGAAATTGCGGGGCTGGTCGGAAGCTCTGCCATTTTTATGCGGGCTGGCCTTCTTTCCAGTATTTGTTTGCCTGCTGCAGGGACAGGACTCGCTGTTGTTGCTCCTGCTGCTTGGGTTAGCGTTTGTGGCCATGAAAGGCGGGCGCGATTTCGTCGCGGGAGTCTGTTTGGGAATGGCCTTGTTCAGGTTTCAGTTAGTGCTGCCGGTAATGGCGGTGGCGCTGTTGCGGCGACGCTGGAAGATTGTGGCTGGTTTTGCGGTTACGGCGGCCGCCTTGGCGGAGATTTCCGCGGCGGTTGTGGGCCGGGAAGCGCTGACGAATTATCCACGCCAGCTGCTGCAGTTCAGCCACGCGCAAGCCGGCGGCGCGATGAACCCGAGGGTTATGCCTAATTTAAGGGGAGTGGTTACGGGCCTGGCGGGCGACGCCAATTTAGCCCATTTCTTGATCGGCGCACTATCGCTGGCGCTGGTGGCGTGGGCCGCCTGGAAATGGAAGGCGGGCGGGCCGGAGTTCGACCTGGAATTTGGCCTAAGCCTCGCGGTAGCGGTTATGGTGAGTTACCACCTGATGGCGCACGATTTGAGCGTGCTGCTGCTTCCGCTGCTGCTGGGGGCGGAGTGGCTGCTGCGTGAGCGCCCGCAGGGAATGGCGCGCTGGCTTACGGTAGCGGGCATTGGCATTCTGTTTTTCAGCCCGATTTATTTTTTGTTGTGGTTCCGTTACCAGCGCTTCAGCGCGATGTTCTGGGCCGTGGCGCTGCTGGGGGCGGGATTGAGCTTGGCGTTGGGGCGGCAGGATCGAGCACAGTTGGCGCAGGCTGCGAGCAACAGCGGCGCATGAGCGGTTCGGCAGATTCGTATACTGAAATTCTTGTTCAAGGTTGCTCTGCCGCCACAGTCTTCGCGGTTTGACCGCCGACATACACGGTTGTTATGATTATTTCGCGGGGTGGAGCAGTCTGGTAGCTCGTTGGGCTCATAACCCAAAGGTCGGTGGTTCAAATCCACCCCCCGCAACCGGGGCTGTGACGGTAAACCGTTGCAGCCCCTCCAGTTTTCAGCCCTTCCGAAGCTTCTCGCCAACGTTCCTTTTGCGAAACGGGCACATTCGGGCGCAAATTCCGCTCCAGCTCTGTCTCGGCCTGTGGTAGGTGGTGTGTGTAAGCTGTGATCGCGGGAAATGCAGCCACATCCCACGTCAGAAAGGTTAGGGCTGGCGAGAGCTGGAAGCCGAAGTACCGATGAGGGATGCCCGACCGCGGCAGAGAATGGATCGCCACGAGCGCGAAATAAAACTGACCGGGACTCCTGCCCTATGGCCTACACGGTGACTCCTGCTGCGTAGTTATGACCACGTCCGGATACTCACGGGAGTTCTTTCTTATCAACGGGCTTGCCGGCAGGCCTCTGAGATTGGCATCCAGAAACGCGGCCACGTAGTCTCGCACCGCGACTATGGTTTTCTCCGGGCCCATGGTGCCGGATTTGATGGCGTACCTAGCGAGCCACACCGCGTCCGACGGCGTCACATGCTCGGCGCCTTTCAGGTTCACGGCCACGCGCGGGCCGCGCAGGCCGTTCCACAAGCGACAGTCATCCTGGCCCCATCCGTCGTTGCCCGCGGTCAGCACCAGCATCGGCGTCTGCGTGCCCACTGCCACAAAATCCGGCAGCACCCCATCGAGGATCACGCCCGCCCGGAAGCGCGGGTCTTGCTGCACACCCAGCAGAGCGGTCAGTCCGCCCAGGGAGTGGCCTGCCAGCGCCACCCGCGTCATGTCCAGCCTGCCGGCGAATGCGTCATTGCTTCCTGCGTTCAGCCGCTCCAGTTCGTTCAGCAGGAATTTCAGGTCGTCCAGGCGGACCGAAACCGCGAAGGTGACCGTTTTCTCGTCCATTTTTGCGCTCTTGGCCAGATAGCTCCCAAGCACCGATTTCACCAGCCGCCCATCGGGGAACTCCACTGCCGTAGCCTCGTAGGTGTGGTCCACCGAGGCAACCACGTAGCCGCGGCTCGCAAGTTCCTCGAAGAGGAAGGTGTAATCGGTGAAGGTGCCCGTGTAGCCGTGCGTGAACACGACCACCGGATGCGGACCTCCCGCCAGCGGCGCATTCCAGCAGCTGTTGGTTGTCACCTGCGGCAGCGCCACTCCCTTCAGTTGCGAGAAATAATTCCACACCCCAGCAGAGGTATACTCCGCCGCCTTGCACCCCTGAGACAATGAAGCCGGGTACCAGAAGCGCACCAGCAGCTCCCGCTTCGTGCCATTCGCCAGGTAGGGATCGTTCCGAGTCGCATCCACCAGGCGCATCACCCGCGTACCAACTTTGGCTGCCGCTGTCGTGCTGGGAACCGCAACCCTCCTGGAGCGAGTCAATGCAGCCCGCACCGCCGCCCCGGCCAGGAACCTTCGTCTGCCGTATCCCGACACTGCGACCTGCTGCGGGCTATCGCTGCTGCTGTCATTAATTGTCAGCTGGCCGGAATAATGCAGAGTAGAACTGGGTTTGAAGCTCACGCTGATGGTGCAGGACAACCCCGAACCAACGCTGGTGCCACAAGTATTGGTTTGAGAGAAGCCCGCCGAAGTGGTCATGCCGGAAATGCTCAGAGCGCTACCACCCGTGTTGGTCAGGGTGATGGTCAGGGTCCTGGTCCCGCCTGTTTTCACGGACCCAAAGTTCAGACTGTAAGGAACCAGTGCCACCGTGCCCGTGCTGACCGTAATGGCTGTGCTGGCCGATTTCGTGTTGTCTTCCACCGAAGTCGCCACCAGGGTTACTGCTGGGGCCGCCGGCGCCATTGCCGGAGCGGTGTAACTGGTCTGCGTGCCGCTGGCGGTGTTGGCGGGAGAAGCCATGCCGCAAGCCGGTGAACACGTGCTCCCACTCTGCGTGACCGTCCACGCCGCGCCCTTGTTTGTGTTGTCGTTGTTTACGGTAGCGGTGTACTGCGCGCTCGCGTTGAGGGGAATCAGCGCTGAATCCGGCGTTACCGCTATGGTTATCGCCAGAACTGTAATCGCCGCGCTTCCGGAAACTTTGCTGTCAGCCACCGAAGTAGCAGTGACGGTTACGCTCTCGTCACTCACCGGAGGCGTTGGCGGCGCGTTGTAGGTCACCGATGTGCTGGTCGCGCCGGTCAGGGTTCCCGCTCCCGTGGTCGGCGAGAGGGACCATGTGACACCCTGGTTCGACGGATCGTTGCTCACTGTCGCTGTCAATGCAAGTGTGCCGCCCGCTTGCACGGTGCTGGTTCCCGATATTGCAATTTGTATAGCGGAAAAGGTGATCGTCACCGCGCTCGTCTTGGAGTGGTCCGCCACCGAGGTCGCCGTTATCGTCACCGGCACATCGCTGGCCGGCGGCGTCGCCGGTGCGTTATAGGTCACCGACGTGGCCGTGGCATTGCTCAAGGTCCCTTCCCCTGACGGCGGAGAGATCGCCCACGTCACACCCTGATTGGAGGGATCGTCGCTCACCACCGCGGTGATCGTTGCCGTGCCTCCCGCGGCCACGCTGGAAACACTCGACGATGTCGAAACCGAAATGGCATTCAGCGTGATCACTACTGAGCCTGACTTGCTGGCATCCGCCACCGAGGTGCCGGTGATAGTCACCGTTACGTTATTGGAGGGAGGGGTCCCGGGCGCTTTGTAGGTAACAGAGGCTCCCGTCGGATTGATCAGGAGCCCCGCTCCCGTTCCCGACGCCGGCGACATGCTCCAGGTCACGCCTTTATTGGAGCTATCGTTGTTCACCTGCGCGGTAATAGTGATCTGGCTGCCTGCCACTGCTATCGCGGCCGATGCCGATACCGAAACCGTAATGTTCTGTGGAGTCGAGGTACCCCCGCCGCCGCACGCGACGATCATGGCTGCTAGAGCTAATGCCGGCGATAGCACTGCAAGACGCGTGGCGCGCGCCATAATGCCTCCTCGCGCCCGATGCTTCCCGATTTCGGCAATGCCCCGTCCCTGACGATGAAACCAGACTTCCCCCTCACCAACAAACGCGGGACCCTTGTCATGTACTCAACGTGAATAGAATTTCCGGCTGAGCTAACGGTTTTGCCGAAAGATACAGGCCCCGGGGCCGAGCTTACCCTCGATGATTCCCGATTAAGAAACCGCTTCATGCGGTCCTGCGGCGTGGCGCCGAATATGTCAGGGCCGGTATACAGTAGGGGAGGTATTCTCCACCCCTCGTACCCATCTGTCAAGGCGGCTCCTGCCGGTTGACCGTTGAGCCACAGTCAGTCGAAGGCGCAATGGTGTCCACTTCTTGGCACAAGCGCTATTGCGATTCAATATTCGAAACTATGAGCAGTTTGTCCGGGTCAAGCGCGCGCGTCCGGAGGAGTGGGAGCGGAGCAGCTTTCGGCACTACGCCACGGGTTGCGAGGGGCGGGTGGAGATTGAATCGGAGTGGACGGCCAGAAAAGCGGGCGGCAGGGCGTCTCGCACCAGCCGTTCAACTGCCCCACTCAAGCCAAAAGCGGGCTTGAGTGGGGCACCCGCCCCGCCTGCTTTTCTCGCGGATCGTGTTGAGCAAAGTTTCGGCAGCTTGTGTCGAAACAGGCCTATCCATCCTTGCGGTAATGTTGTATTACCGGCTTCAGGACTGCCCCATGATCATCGAAATGCGGACGTATAAGCTTAAGCCCGGGAAGCGAGCCCGGTTCCTCGAGATTTTCCGCTCCAAGTCAATGCCGGCTCACGCGGAAATCGGCATGAAGATCCTGGGCCCCTTCCTTTCCCTCGAAGACCCTGACACCTTTTTCTTTATGCGCGGCTTTCCCGACCTGCCTTCGCGCGAACCCATGAAAGCCAAGTTCTACGAAGGCGAACTTTGGAAGCGCGAACTGGAGAATGTCCTCATGCCGATGATAGAAAAGTACGACGTAGTGCTGGTAGACGATCCCGAAGGCCTGGTTCGGTGGTAAGAGACCACGCCATCGGTACCCGCCTGTTACCATGATCTCGCGCAAAGGCCCTTCTTCAAAAGGGGAAGGAAGCAGACCTACCCTGTTGAGCTGAAAATGCCCAAGTTTCTGATCGGCAGAATAGTCGTTATCCTGCTTTTCTCGCTGGTCTTTTACTTCGGAATCGCAGGGCTAAAATCTGGCGAGATACGATCGAGAGGATACAAGTTCCATCGTGACGAAAATCCTCTCGGCTATTGGTTCACCGTTTTGACTAGCCTGGCGGGTCCTGTGGCCATTATCTACCTCATGGTGACGAGATGATGGATATCGCTGAGTGCTGACTGCTGAGTGCTTTGTCTCTAGTACAATTTCCAGTTTCGCCTGTGGGGCTTTCGCATCAGAGGAATCATGTCAGAGACAAAAGCCTTTCGTGTGTTTGCCACCTGCGATATTGGCGGCGAGGCGCTGGATCGCCTCCGCCAGCGCGGCTACGAAGTGGAGGTTTACCCCAGCCCGGAGCCGCCACCCAAAAAGCTGATTCTCGAGAAGTTGCGCCAGGGCGTAGATGGGCTCATCACCACGCTGCGCGATCCC
>DATEGM010000271.1:0-6808 GCA_035280085.1 Terriglobales bacterium | reverse complement strand
ATTTCGAAACGCACGCTGTCTTCTTCCAGGAAGAATCTGATCATCCCCCCGGCGCTGATGAATCCGGGAGTATCGGCCACCGTCAGGACCGCGTCGGAGCGAAGGTCAGCCACAATCGCTTTCATGTGCCCGGATTCTGAGGGGCTGAGAAACAGAACATGACACTTTCGCGATTGAGCAATGCTGTCGGGGTAGATGACGTGCACGGGATGGTTCTGGATTTTGCGGCTGGAGAACGCGCTTTCCAGCTTCTGATCAAATGGGCTTTCGCCCAGGATGCATATGCGAAACGGATCGGAAGGGCCGCTGAAAGCGCCGGAGGGCCACTGGACGAACTTCCCGAAGTTGTAGAGGTAGGCAGCCTTGATCTGGTATTCGCTGTTGGATTGCGCTTCCACTACACCGACACCTGCCACGACGATCAGCAAAATGGCCGCGACCCCAAAGATAAATTTCGAGGACCGGCACTCATTGTGGCCACTGTGCCAGCGGCCTAATTCGACGCCGATTGCTGCTGTGCTTAAAAGCGCCACGTTACCTTGCCGTAGAATTCCCGCCCCATCTTCCCGGACACCACGTACTCCCAGAAGGGCTGGAATTCGTAATGAGGAGCCTCGGTCAGCCGCTGGCCGACAATGCTGAGCTCCAGATCCCGCCGAGGCCGCCATCCCAGGCGCATGTCCAGGCGGGCATAGTTTTGGATCGTCTGTCCTGGCAACGCCCCGACGTAATAAAGAGCGGTATCCGTTTCCAGGTTGTAAGGCAGAGTGAAATGAGAATGCAGCTGGAATTGATGCCGGGGATTGTCCCCATCCTGGCCGGGGAAGGAAAACAGAGGCAGCGACGGAGGGCCGCCGGTGATCTGCCGCAGGAACGAATAGCTTCCGGTCAATTTCCAGAACGAATTCGGGCTATAGGTACTGCTGAGTTCCACGCCATAGTTGTTGCCACTCATCAGGTTGCTTACCTGATGCGGCGCCACCAGGTGCGGGGGCAGCGGGCTCAGCGCGGGAAATGGCGCCGTCTGCAGCAGGCCGCAAAGATGGTCATAGTGCTGCCAGAACCCGGCAGCGTCCAATGACAAATTCTTTGCGGGCTGCACACGGTAGCCAAGTTCGTAGGCCAGCACTTCCTCGGAGCGGGAATTCAGGTTTTTCGAAAGAGTTACCAGCACAGGCGTTCCATCTGGAAGCGGAGCCCCCCACATGTTCATGCTGGCGGCGTTGTCCCAGATGGCGGGCAGCCGCACGGCGCGCGACACCGAGGCCCAGGCCGCCTGCCGTGGACGGGGGGTCCACATGAAGCGCAGCGTGGGCTGGACCTCGAAACCGCTATAGTCATTGTTCTCCAGCCGCGCTCCAGCGGTCATCGTCAGGCGGTCGGAAACGAGCATGATCTCGTCCTGAAGAAAACCGCTGAACAGGCGCAAATCGCGGCCGCTGGGGACGAGCGACAACTCCCAGGTCCCCTGGCTGGCTTGGCGCGTATTGCGAAAACCGCCTCCCCACAACAGATCGTGCCGCCCGAGAGGGAGGTGGTGCTGAAAATCAAAGTCCACAACTTCATGGAACTGACTGAGGAGAATATCCGGGCGCCGGGAGCGGTCGTAGTACACCTGAAAGGCGGTCTCCGAACCGCCCGCCAGGCGGTGCGTCCAGCGCGTCAGCAAGTCGCCTCCGCTCACGTCCAGGTGATCGTTGGCGACAACTGGCTGCCGGGTGAAGACGCTCAGATAGCCGGCTTGGGGAGATGCTCCCTGAAAGAGGTCGCCCTGTACGGTAAATGAGTTGGCGTCGCCCAGCTTCCAATCGGTGCGAAACCCGCCGTGGGTCATTCGCGTGCGGCCGTCGAGCGGCCCGCTCCCCGGCAGATTCACCATATTGTCGCGCAGCGAGTACTTTCCAAAAACGCGATAATAGCCGGCCTTGCCCAGCTTGCCGCCATAACGACCGGAGCCGAATGCCTGATCGAAAGTGCCTCCGCCGGCGCTGATCAGAGTTCCTTCGGTATCTCGGGCGTTCTTGGTGACGATGTTGATCACGCCATTGACCGCGTTTGAGCCCCACAGCGAAGCTCCTGGCCCGCGAATTACTTCCACGCGCTGTACGTCCTCCAGCACGACATCCTGCGTGTTCCAGAAGATGTTGGAAAAAGTCGGGTAGTAGACGCTGCGCCCGTCAATGAGCACCAGGAGCTTGTTGTTGCTCATCGAATTGAAACCGCGAATACTCAGTGCCCAGGTGTTGTTGTCAATTTGGGCTACATCCGCGCCGGGGACCAGGCGCAGCAGATCCGGAATGCTGGTGGCGCCTGAGCGGCGGATTTCTTCCTGGGTGATGACATAGACGGCGGCGGGAATGTGCGTCAGTTCCTGCTGCTTGCGCCCAATGGTGGTGATGCGCACATTCGAGAGCTCTTCCAGGCTCATGTCCGCGAACTCAGAGGTGCGCTCTTGGCCCACGCTATTGCCGGCAAGAAGGCTTAAGACTAGAAGCAGCACTCGTAAGAGACGGATTTGAGCCCTCGTGGAAAACATGACCTTGTCTACATGCCGAGGCTCAGCGAATGGTGCCATCGCCTCTTACTACCCAAGCTCACCGTAGCATGCGGTTCAGGAACTTCCAGGCGGGGCCGTTTCTTACGAAGGGCGAAGGCTTTCCCGTTTTACGATTGTTCCCAATTATCTTTTCAGGAAGTGGAAGTCACGAAAGGGAAGGGAGATCCGAGTTGAGAACTGAGAACTGAGAACTGAGAACTGCTCTTCTACCCGTTGCCGACAAACTCGCAGCACTGCTCCAGCTTGACGTCCCAGATGCAGTTCTCCGAAGGCAGGCTCTTGATGCCGACCTGCGATCGCAGGCCGTCGCTCGATTCTGAAATCCAGACCACGCGAAACTCCGCCTTGCGCCCGCCGTACTGCACTTCCAGAACTTCGCCCATGCGCATGCGATGACGCACGCCGGTCAGAAGCGCGCCCTCGGCGCTTACGTTGCGCGCGGAAACTATCTGGCTGAAGGCCTGGTCGTAGGCGTCAATGCCCCACACCCGAACCGGAAGAGCGGCTGTTACCCGTGGTTCCCGACGACGGTCCATAGGTCCCTGTATTTCTGGGGGAGACAGCGGACGTCTGTGGGGAGTGTTGCGAAAATGATGGTAACGTGCCGGCAGGAGACCGCCAAATTACGCGCGTTATCACGGCTGAGTTCCTACGGTAACCAGCCGCAAAACCAATCGGCGCGGCCACTTGCAGGCAGCGCCGCAGGAAAGCGTCAATCCAGATCGGGAAGGGAACATGCGCCCGCGCCGCGCGGGTCGCCGCAGGTGCTGCAGGGAGCCGCGGATGTTTCCGAAGCGGAACTGCTTTTGCTGCTGACCGCAAACACTGAGAGCTGGGTCTCCAGCTTGCGACCTCCGCAATGCGGGCATTCCGGCTTCTGCGCCCCGTACACCAAAGCTTCAAAGCGCTGGTTGCATTCGCGGCATACATATTCGAAGATGGGCATAAGCGACTCCAGCTCCATTTTAAGTGGGAACGGCAAAAATTAATATATGGGTGAAGTGCCAACGCCCTTCCAGCCCGATTCAGCCCGGCATTTGTCAGCCAGCGACCCCATCCCATCGGTCAGCACCTTGGCGGCTGTGCCCTCCACGCCATTCCGTCCCCGGCGTGGTTTGCGCGGTCCGCACCGGCAGACTTTGGCCAGCCAGTTTCTCGTGCGCCGCATTCATTTGCCCCCCGCGGAGGAGCGCCTGTTTCAAGTGGAGCCGGAAGCCCAGGTTCTGTGCCGCTGCCATTGGCAGCCGGCGCGTCGGCAGGCGCTCACCGTTTTGATCGTGCATGGGCTGGAAGGCTCCAGCGAATCGCAATACGTGCTGGGCGCCACCGCCAAGGCGCTTGCGGCCGGCCTGAACGTAGTGCGCATGAATGTGCGCAACTGCGGCGGCACGGAAGCGCTCAGCTCCGCCCTGTACCACTCCGGCCTTTCCGCTGACGTGGGCGCGGTGGCCGGCGCCCTGCTGAGGGACGAGAAGTTGCCCCGCCTGGCGCTGCTGGGTTTCTCCATGGGCGGCAACCTGGTGCTGAAGCTGGCGGGGGAATGGGGCAGGGAAGCCCCGCCGCAACTTCGCGCCGTGTGCGCTGTTTCTCCGGCAGTGGACCTGGCTCCTTCCGCCGCTGCCCTGCACCGTCCCAGTAACTGGATATACGAACAGTATTTTCTGTGGAGCCTGCGGCGGCACATGCGGCGCAAGGCGCGTCTTTATCCCAATCGCTACGATGCGCGCCGCGTGCGCCGGCTATGGACGCTGCGCCAGTTTGACGACCGAATCACGGCCCACTATTGCGGCTTCACGGGCGCGGATGACTATTACGCCCGCGCCAGCGCCGCTCGCGTGCTCGAACGCATTGCCGTTCCCGCGCTGCTCATTCACTCCAACGACGATCCCTTCATTCATATCCTTCCTGAAACCCGGGCGCGGCTGGAAGCCAATCCCTGCGTGCGATACATTGCAACCGAACACGGCGGCCACTGCGGTTTTCTCGCCGACCCTGACGGCTATGACGGGCGCTGGGCGGAACGCACCGTGGTGGAATTCCTGGCGCGCTTCTGATCCCCAACTTGCAATTCATATAGGATGAATGGCGTGCAGGCTGACTTCTCCGTCGAATTGGGCGCTGACGATCCCACGCTGCAAATGCCCTGGTCTTCCTCCGACCCCAGGATCCAGTACTACGATCTGCGTTCCCATCCTGACCTGCTGTCGCAAATCACCGAGGCGCGGGAGAATGAGCCTCTGGCGGAATTCCTGGCCGCTATCAACTCGCCGCGCTGCATGCTGCAGACCGCCAAGTGCGATACCTGGAGCTCGCGGCAAATGGATGTCGAGGATGAAATCTTCGGCGCCGCCTGCAAGTACGAGTCCTACATTGACATGGTTCCGGTGGCGGATGGGCCGCGCTACTCCTTTGCCGAAATGGAAGACCTGGGCAGGAAGATCGCCCGCCTCCTGCAGCGCGCTCCGGAAATTCCTGCCGCCGCGGAGTTCGTGGTCCGCCGCTGCTACTACCGTGGCGAGTTGTCGCCCGACCCTGAACGGGAAGGGTTTTACCTTACTTTTTATCTCACCGGCTATGGCGAAGACGAACCGCAGGCGCAGGAGCGCTGGAGCATCGCGCTGCAGCTTGCGGCCAATGCCCTGCTGCAGCTCTCCGCTTCCGAATCCGCGCGCGCGCGTCAATAACCAGTGCGCGTCTCAGTAAGTTTTCCTCAAGCGTGGCACGTCCGTGCCATTTTGCTTTGTTTCAGAAATAGTTATCTTGCAATTCCCCAGGAAAGATGGAGGCGCGCAATGCAGATGTCGGCGGGTGAAAAGGTCGGGCGCGCCGGCGTGTACCGCGTGGTCCACAAGAGTCATCGCCAGCCTCACCTTTCTATCCTGCAGCAGGGTGAAACATTCCCTCGTTGCCGAATTTGCGCAGAGGCGGTCCGCTTTGAGTTCACGCAGCCGCTGGACCAATCCGAGGAAGTGGAACACATTGGTTACGACCGCGACTTTCTGGATGCGGTTTTGGGCCCCGCGCGTGCCGGCTCCTAACTATGAGGCTGGCCGGATCTGCCCTTTGACCTGATGAGCTGATGGATCTGTTCCAGCAGAACGCGGGGATTTTGGCCCTTGGTGACATAGGCGTCAATAAAACTAATGGCATCAGCCGGAGCCTCGAAGTAAGCGGAAAGCATGATTACGGGCACTTCCGGTTTGAGCGCGCGCATCTTCTGCGCCACTGCCGCGCCGTTGAGTTCGGGCATGTGATAGTCGAGCACCACCAGGTCCACGGAGCGGGCTGAGAAAAGTTCCAGCCCCGCGGCACCATCGCTGGCGGTCAGGACTTCGTATCCCTCGCGCTCCAGGATCAGCCTGCGGACCTCCAGGGAAGCCGCCCGGTCATCAACGCACAACAATAGTTTTCGAGACACACACACTTCCTGACGCCGGCGCAAGCCGCCCGCGCGGTCCGTAATGCCAAACACCACACCTGAAGTGGCGGAGGTTTTGGCGCATTATAAGCACAGCTGAGTCCAAGGGAAACAATGCTTTGAGGATTTCAGGGGATTCGGAACAGAGTATAGGCGCAATGCCTTAGAAAGGAGGGCGGTTGCACTCGGTGTCAATCTGATCGCTGGCTTCTGTGCTTTCCGCCCGCAGCAAACTTACCTGGGATGCGCGGCGGTGGTCATGCGAGCGCGAGATCAGAGATCGCTCGCCAAACAAGGCAAATGCCAGCCGCCGGCTCGGGCAGTTCCTCAGGATGCTTGGCTCCCGCCATTGCCGTGTGTAGAATGCGTCCGCGTTATTGCGAACTGCAAACTGTCACAAGAGGAGGACGTGTAATGCGACGATCACTACTGATGGTTGTAGTGGCTCTGGGGATGGTGGCGACCTGGTCCATTGGAAAGCTTCAGGGACAAGCGCAAGGTGACAAGGTCACCTTCGTTTCCGCCAGTGATGCAAATTACAGCGAAATGCAGGGCAGCAGGGGAGGCGTCACCACGGCGCCCATTTGGGGCGATGCCGCCGCCGGTGCCCACGGTACATTCAGCAAGTTTGTGCCGGGATACGATGCTGGCGTACACACCCACACCAATGATGTGTGGATTGTCGGGATAAAGGGTGCATATCTCTACAAGGACGAAGCGGGCGAGAAGCGCGTCGGCCCGGGCGACTTCCTGCGAGTGCCTGGAGGACACAAACACTGGAGCGGCGGAGATAAGAAGGAAGGCGCCCTGTTTTACGAAGAGTCGTCGGGCAA
>DATEGM010000270.1:0-5423 GCA_035280085.1 Terriglobales bacterium | reverse complement strand
CCGAATGCGCCATGCGTGCTGGTGTGGCTATCGCCGCAGACGATGGTGATTCCGGGACGGGTGAGACCCAATTCAGGGCCAATGACGTGCACGATGCCTTGCTCAGCCGAGCCAATGTCGAACAGGGGCACGCCGAAATCGCGGCAATTGCGGCGCAGGGCTTCCACCTGCTGGGCTGCGATGGGATCGCGAATGATGCTGCGTTCCGCCGCCAGCGTAGGAACGTTGTGATCCACGGTGGCGAAGCTGAGGTCGGGACGGCGCACAGGACGTCCGGCCAGGCGCAAGCCTTCGAAGGCCTGGGGCGAGGTGACTTCGTGGACGAGGTGCAGGTCAATGTAAAGCAAGGCGGGTTCGCCCGCGGGCTCGCAGACGACGTGCTCGTCCCAGATTTTTTCGAATAGAGTGCGTGGCCGGTTCATCGCTGCTCCAGCTTACACCGCATGGTAGGCGTGGCGACTGTCGAGTATGTCGGCCACAACTTTTTCCACCTGCATGCCGATCTGCACGGTGGAGACCAGGTCAATGCGGGAACGGCCGCGGGCCAGGTCGGCAGTGCGATAGCCAGCCTCGAGCACGGAGCGGATGGCGAACTCGACGTCGCGCGCTTCCTGCTCTAGTCCGGCGGAGTAGCGCAGCAGCAGCGCAGCCGAGGCGATCGCGCCCAGCGGGTTGGCGATGCCGCGGCCAGCAATGTCGGGCGCCGAGCCGTGCACCGGCTCGTACAAGTTCACCGTGCCGCCGATAGTTGCGGAAGCCAGCATGCCCAGGGAGCCGGTGATGACGGCGGACTCATCGGAAAGGATGTCGCCGAAAAGATTTTCGGTGAGGATCACATCGAAGCGCCGAGGATCGTTCACCAGGTGCATGGCGCAGGAGTCAACGTACATGTGCTCGAGCGTGACCTCGGGATATTCGCGGGCTACGCGGGTCACGACCTTGCGCCAGAGCTGGGAAGTTTCCAGCACGTTGGCCTTGTCCACCGAAGTCACCTTGCGACGCCGCCGGCGCGCTTCACGAAAGCCGACGTGGGCGATGCGCTCGATCTCCTCCACCGAATAGCGCATGGTGTTGAACGCGCTGGTGCCTTCCTCGTTGAAGCCCCGATCCTCGCTGAAGTAGAGACCGCCGAGCAGTTCGCGAACCACCAGGACGTCAGCGCCCTCGGTGACCGCCGGTTGCAGCGGGGAACAGTCGGCAATGGCCTTGTACGCAATGGCGGGGCGCAGGTTGGCATAACCGCCCAAGGCCATGCGGAGCTGGAGCAAGCCGGATTCGGGGCGCAGGTGGCGGGGCAGTTCGTCAAAATCCGGACCACCCACGGCGCCCATCAGCACCGCATTGCTCTGCAGGCAGGCGTCCAGCGTGTCGGAGGGAAGAGGGCTGCCGCTGGCGCGCCAAGCGGCGCCGCCAAAGCGCTTTTCCTGAAATTGAAAATCGTGGCCGGCAAATTCGGCCACGGTCTGCAGTACGCGGACTGCTTCCGCCGTGACTTCGGGGCCGACGCCGTCACCGGGAAGGATTGTGATCTTAAGTTTCATGCCTTTTTACTATGTGTTCCGGAAACACAAGGTCCCTCGACTTGCGCTCCCCTCGCCAAGCTCGAGTCGCGTTCGCTCGGGATGACATCTCTAAACAAAAGCAGGTCCTTCGCTGCGCTCAGGATGACAAAATTGAATGATGCCGTACCATTTCGTAGCAGCCGCAGCCTCTCAGTGCATTTGAAATGTGTCGTCCCTACGGGACTCATGCTTTTGGTGCGGGCATACCCAGGACTTCCGTCCTGGGCTTTACTGTTTCGCCCCGGTGGGGCTGAAACACGCCACAAACCCTAACTTTCGTTTTCCGCCCGACCTGCCAGTAAACTGGCGGGCTACTTTCAGGCGCCCCGACGGGGCCTGCGGACGTGCGCCGAAAAAGCAGGTCCTTCGCTGCGCTCAGGATGACAAACTAAAAAACAGGTCCTTCGCTGCGCTCAGGATGACAAAAAGAACAAAAGCGATGACGTAAAGGCACAACTCAAATCGCGTCCTCCGTACATCTGAGCCGCGTCAGTTGGCGAAGGCGGCGCGTGCGCCCGGTCCGCTGGAGGCCGGCTTGGGCTCGCGGCGGGAGCGGGGCAGCAGCGCAATCAGATCCTGGTCATAAATGTTCTTTTTGCGGTCGGCCAGCGCGGTGAAGGCCTGGTAAACCGTGTCCAGTTCCGTGCCAGACAAGGCAAATCCCAGCTCGGTGTAGCGGCGGGCTAGGGCATGGCGGCCGGAATGTTTGCCCAGGACAATGCGGTTGCCGGGCGCGCCCACGGACTCGGGCGTCATGATCTCGTAGCACAGCGGATTGCTGAGCACGCCGTGCTGGTGAATGCCGGCTTCGTGCGCGAAGGCGTTGGCGCCCACAATAGCCTTGTTGGGCTGGGGCGCAAAGGAAATGGTGCGGGCCAGCAATTGGCTGGCGTTGTACAGTTCCGCGGTGTTGATGCCGGTTTCGTATTTCAGCCGGTCGGGGCGCACGCGCGTGGCCATCACGATTTCTTCCATGGCAGCGTTGCCGGCGCGTTCGCCGATCCCGTTGATGGTGCACTCCACCTGGCGCGCTCCCGCTTCCAAGGCTGCCAGGGTGTTGGCCACGGCCATGCCCAGGTCGTTGTGGCAGTGCACGGAAATAACCACATTCTGAATGCCCCTCACGCGCTCGCGGATGGTAGTAATAATGGCGCGATATTCCTCGGGCACGGTGTAGCCGACGGTGTCAGGAATATTGATGGTGGTTGCGCCGGCATCCACAGCCACCTGCACTGCCTGGCAGAGGAAATCCAGCTCCGAGCGGGTAGCATCCTCGGGCGAGAATTCGACGTCGTCGCACAGGGTGCGGGCATAGGCCACCGAGGTCGAAATCTGGCGCAGACATTCCTCGCGCGTGATCTTGAGCTTGAACTGCAGGTGGATATCGGAGGTGGCGAGGAAAATATGAATGCGCGGGCGCTCGGCGAAGACCAGAGCTTCCCAGGCGCGGCTGATGTCTTCTTCCTTGGCGCGAGCCAGACCGGCAATGATGGGGCGGCGAACCTCCTGGGCCACGGCGCGCACGGCTTCAAAATCGCCTTGCGAAGCGATGGGGAAGCCGGCTTCGATCACATCCACGCCCAGCTTATCCAGCTGGCGGGCCAGGCGGAGCTTTTCCGGCACAGTCATACTGCAGCCCGGAGCCTGTTCGCCATCACGCAGGGTGGTATCGAATACCGTCACGCGCGAGCTGGTCATGGTTCCTCCCACCACGGTTTCCGGCTATTTGACGGTATATTCAGCAATAAGTCAAGCTTATAAAACTTTGAGCAACCATAAGCGTGGGTTATGATAAGACCCTGCATGGAGGCAACTTAGCTCCAGGTGAATGGGGAGAGAGCATGGAACTGTTTCAGCTGGAAACCTTCGTGGCGGTGGCGGAGGAAAAGAGCTTTTCGCGGGCGGCCAAGCGGCTGCACCGCACCCAGCCGGCGGTGAGCCAGGTGATCCGCAACCTGGAAGAGGAAGTGGGCGAGCTGCTGCTGGACCGTTCCTCGCGCGATGGCACCCTGACAGATGCGGGCAGATTGCTGCACGAGTACGCCCAGGAGCTGCTGAACCTGCGCAACGAGGCGCGCCAGTCGCTGGTGGAGCTGCGGCAGTTGCAGAAGGGAAGGCTGACCATCGCGGCCAACGAGTACACCTCGCTCTACCTGCTGCATGTGCTGCACGAGTTTCGGCGGGCGCACCCCACGATCCACATCACCATTCAGAGAGCGCTGGCCAGCAAGGTTCCGCAGCAGTTGCAGGAGCACGCGGCGGAGTTGGGGACAGTATCGTTCCGGCCAGAGGACCCGCAGTTGCGCTCCATCGTGGTGTACCGGGACGAATTGGCGTTCGTGGTGCCGCCCACACATCCGCTGGCCACAGCCGATAACGTCAGCATTCGGCAACTGGGGGCGGAGGCGTTCGTGGCCCACAATGTGCCTTCGCCGTACCGGGCCAAGGTGCTGCAGGCGTTCGCCCGGCACAAGACGCCACTGAAAATGGATGTGGAGATGCCGACCATTGACAGCATCAAGAAATTCGTGGCGATGGGCAATGGAGTGGCGCTGGTGCCGGGCCTGGCCGTGGAGCATGAAATCGCGCGCGGCGAACTGGTGAAGGTGCCGGTGAGCGAGCTGAATTTTGAAAGGCGGTTGAGGATTATTTACCGGCGCAATGCCACGCTATCGCATGCCGCGCAGGCGTTTCTGAAGATTGTGGAGACGCTGAGCAGCACAAGGCAGGGGCGGTTTTTGTTTCAGGCGGAACATTAAGAAGCACTCAGCAGTCAGCACTCAGCCCGCGCATCGGAGGACGAGCTGTGTCGTCCCTACGGGACTAATCCCTCTTACTTGCCCGGAGCACCCAGGACTTCCGTCCTGGGCTTTACTATAACGCCCCTTCGGGGCTGGATTCTGGTCAGTTGAAACACGTTTTCGGAACTGAACATAGCCAAGCCGTGCATCGGGCACAAGGTCCCCTTCGGCAGGCTCAGGGCGGGCACTCGATTCGCGCTCCTCCTCGCAAGCTCGGTTCGCGTTCGCTCGGGATGACATCCGAAAGATGCTGACTTCGACATGATGACATTAGAAACAAGACGACTTTCGAAACAGACGGAAATTCGAAGGGAACGCTCAGGAGCGGAAAAAGCCCTCGATCTGGGGCCAGTAGGCGCGGACGATGTGCTCGGTTTTCAGGTGGCCGCCACGAGAGAGCAACCGGAGGCGAATGCCGGCGGTAGCGGCAAAATCCCGAACCGAACGCCAGGGGATGTAGGGGTCGTCCTTGGCGTGGAACATCAGAATCTTGCCGGGAGTAAGTTCTCTGATGTAGTGGGCGGGATTGTAAAAAGTTCCGGAACGCAGCTTGTTCCAATTGCGCTCAGACAGGCGGTAACCGTTACCGAATGCCTCGCGGATGTAGGCGGCGTAGCTTGGGTTCGAAGTTTCCTTGGTTTGTTCTTCGGCGAGGATGCTCCAATCCACCACTGGGCAATTGGCGACCACCTTCCTCACTCGCGGGTCGAGGGAGGACAGGATAGCGGCAGCGCCGCCGAAGCTGCCGCCGATCACGAAGATCTGGTCAGGAGCTAGTTTGAATTTTTTTCCGAAGGCGAGTTCGCGCACGCCGTGCGGCAATTCGTCAATGATGTCCCAGAGATCCTGCTGAGGCGCTTTTTGCAGGAATTGACCACCACTCTCCCAGGCTCCGCGCCAGCGGGGATAGAAAACCCAGTAGCCTTTGTGGGACAGGAATTCCGCCAACGGTTGCTTGCGGGGAACAGAGGGCATGCCGTCACAGAGGAGGATCACGCGGTGCTTCTTGTGTGGGCGAGCCGGGGGGAGAAATTCGGCGACGATGTCCTTTTTAAAGCGG
>DATEGM010000269.1:0-2518 GCA_035280085.1 Terriglobales bacterium | reverse complement strand
CTGGCCACATTTATTCCGGGCATGTCCATGGACGCTCTCATCCACGCCGCGGATGAAGACATGTTCGCGCAAAAACCGCGGCGCTCCGACCGCACCAGCCCCGCGCTTCGCGCTCCCCTGTAAAGTTCCGAACCGGCGCTTAGGCCGCTCGCTCGAGGTCATCGGGGCAGGGATTGGGGTCGCTGGAGGGCGGATCGCTGGCGGGGAAGGAATCGGCTAGGGTTTTATCCAGCATCAATTCCCGTTTCCGCCGTTCCTCTTCCGGGGTGATTTCGCTGTGACCAGCCATAATGTGTTTTTCAACTTGTCGGGTTACGACATTTTGGACCGTTTGCCAACGCCGCTTCATCGAAAGCAGTAAAGACATTTTACGCCGCTGAGCCGGCAGAAAAGGAGAAAGCAATGCACCCAAGGCTGGACGCTGGAAGACTCTCGCCGGAAGGTTACCGCGCAGTTTTCGCGCTGGAGCAGTACGTTCGCCAGTCCGGGCTGGAACTGAAGCTGCTGGAACTGGTGAGGCTGCGGGCCTCGCTGCTGAATGGCTGCGCATATTGCGTGGACATGCACACGAAAGATGCTCGCGCCGAAGGCGAGACCGAGCAGCGACTGTATGCGGTTCCGGTGTGGCGGGAAACTCCGTTCTTCACTGAGCGGGAGCGCGCGGCGCTGGCGTGGACCGAGGCGGTGACCCTGGTCGGGCAAGACCATGTGCCGGACGAGGTTTTTGAACTGGCGCGCAGCCAGTTCAGCGAAAAGGAACTGGTGGACCTGACCCTGGCGATTGTGGCCATCAACAGCTGGAACCGGCTGGCCGTCAGCTTCCGGGCGGAGCCCGGCAGCTATCATCGTCCGGCGGAAATGAAAACCGGCACACGCTAGCGCGCCGCAGGGGCCGGGGCAGGGCCTGGAATCAGGGATGCGTGGGAAGCGCCGCGGCGGCGCACGCGGTTTTGAACTCCGAGTAGCCGCCCCAGTCCAGGGTTACGGAGGCGCGTTCGATTCTAAGGCCGGAGCGGAAGGGGCCGGCATAGCGGCCGCGATCGTTCATGACCAACTGCTGCCCCTGCCAGCGGCCGTAAAGGTCGAAGTAACCCTGGCGCTGGCCGGCGTCAAAGAGCTTGCGTTCGAGCAGGCGAAACGCCATCAGGCTGCCCTCGGTGGTGCGCCAGCCGCCATAAATCGTGCCGCTCAGCTTCAGGGGCTGCATGACACCCGGCGCAGTACACACGGAACCCGAGCCTTGCAAGCCGCCCGTGGGACGCAGGCCGTCCAGTTGCAGCCGGGAAAAATGAGAAGCGGGGAAGAAAGAAACATACAGAGGATAAGTTCCGGATTTCGTAACCAGCTGGCCGGAGCCCGACCAGTACAACAGAGGAGTCGAACGCCCGCCGATGTGAAAGGCCCAGGGGCTGGTGAGCACCGCCAAGGCGTAGACCACGCCTACACCAAGCAAGAGAAGACCGAAGAGCGATGTGAGACATCCATGGCGCTGCCGGATGGGCATGGGGCGGAGTATAACCTGACGTTTGTGCTGCAGGAAACAGCCGGGGAGAGGCAAGCCACAGGCGGCGAGAAATGTTGCTGATCCCGGGTTAGCGCCCAAAAGCGGGGCGCGAACCCGGGCCACCCGTCCACCCGCCCAAAAGCGACGCGCGAACCCGGGCCACCCGTCGGTCTTTGGCTTCGCTCAGGACAGGCTCCGGCCCACCCGTCGGTCGCGATACTATATGGATAGACAACAATAGTTATCCAGGCGGCAGGGCGCGGCTCAGGCGGAACGGCGGTGGTGGTCGAACAGCATCAGGTCGCGGACGGATACCAGTCCTACGAATTCATCGCCGGCACAGATGGGCAGGTGGCGAAAGCCGAATTCCTTCATCATAAACAGGCAGTTCTCGACGGTTTCCTCGGGCGTGACCGTACGCGGATAAGGAGTCATCACCTCGGAGAGCTTGGTGCTGCCGGGACTGCGGCCGGCGGCGACCACGCGCGTCATCACGTCGCGCTCGGAGAATATTCCCAGCAGGCGGCCATCGCGCAGCACGGGAAGGGCGCCGATGTTGCGTTCGGTCATGATGCGCGCCGCTTCCAGCACGGTCATCTCAGGATTGGCGCTGTGAGTGAGCCGGGTTTTGACTACATCCGATACGCTTGCCATCCTCTATTCCTTTGAGCGGAAATTCTACTCCATCCGGTGTCATGACTCGTACTTCGCCCTGGCTGGGGTGTCAGATTGGTTCCATTTCACGGCTGAGGTGCCGTCCGCTAACGGTTTTGCTCCGCCTTTGATGGACCAAGCGAGGGCCTCGGACCCTAACCTATGCCTTACAAGCAGGAAAGAAGTTCCCCGTTACAGACCAGCGTAGAGCTAGTTGCAGGCGCTTCTGGTGTATTTGCCGTAGTAGTATATTGCGCTTCCTGTGCAATCCTTTGCACTCCAACGCGTTCCGGGCAAAGTTGAACCCGCGCCGATGTATGAATCTAAGCATCTTCCCCAATCGCTGGTATGGAGAGCGGT
>DATEGM010000268.1:0-2108 GCA_035280085.1 Terriglobales bacterium | reverse complement strand
CGGGGAGTTGCCCGGCAGTATCGGGCGAGAGGTTGAGCAGCAGGTTGGCATTGCGGTCCATGCATTCGCGGTAGGCCTGGGCGATTACCTCCGCGGGCTGCATCTGAAATCCCGGGCGCCAAAACCAGCTGCGCATGGGCGGCAACGGCTTGAAGGGCGGGCCGGTGGGAATCCAGCTTTCCAAGGGCAGGTAGTACTGCTTGCCTTGGAAAATAACGCGCGGATCATGTCCGCTGGGCGGCGGCAGGCAATCTTCCCCGTTGATGACATCGGTGGGCCAGCTGGCCGGTTCGCAGATTCGCCCCTGGTTGCGCTTGCTCTGGTAGTAGGCCTGGTTCATGACAACGATGCAGTTAGGGCTATAGGCCTTAATCAGCCGGTAAAGCTCCCAGCGCTGTTGCGGGGAAATCTTCCAGGTGATATCGAGCAGCTGGTAGAAGGTGTTGCGGTAGCGCGAGTGCAGTTCGGTGAGTTGCTGCCTGATGAGGGCGTAATACTCGTCTGCTATGGGCGCATTCCAGTCAAACTTGCCTTCGTTGTGGGGGTCAAGGATGCAGTAGTAAAAGCCAGGCCGGAGGCCGTACTCGTGGCAGGCGGCGACAAAGGCCGCCACCACGTCGGTCTTATTGCCGCTGGCGGCTACATCGTAGTCGTAGTTTTTGGAATCCCACAGGCAGAAGCCGGACATGTGCTTGGCGGTAAGCACGGCGTAGCGCGCGCCGAGGTCGCGAGCCACGCGGATCCACTGGCGGACGTCCAGGTGCGTAGGGTTGTAGGTGGAGGCAGGCGCCGAGCCGGTTTCATAATCGTTGCCGGTGAAAGTGTTCATGCTGAAGTGGTAGGAAACGCCGAAGCGCAAGCGCTCGTATTGGGCCAACACGGGAGTGCGGCGCGTGGCCGGGCCGATGTTGGCAGCCGCGAAGAGGGGCGAGCGCAAGGCTAGCGCGCCGGCAGCGGCACTAGTTTTCAGGAACTGGCGTCGGTTCATGGCTACGGCTTGCGCACCGAAATTACAGAGGCAGTGTAGCGGTCAGCGCGCAGAAGGGAAATGCTGTATTCGATGGGCACCTGCTGCGTGTCGTAAGTCGTTTCCTTAATCATCAGCAGCGCCGTGCCGGCCACCGTCTGCAGAACAGCGGCATCGTCCTCCTTGGCGGTCACCGCCCCGATAATCTCCTCCGCCCAATGCAGCTTCCGTTTGTAGATGTGCTCGATGATGTGGTAGAGCGACTGCTGCTCCAGGTTCTGCTGCTCTATGCCGGAAAAGAGGCGAGCAGGCAGGTGACTGGTGACAATGGCGACCGGCTTGGAATTAACGAAGCGAAGCCGTCGAATGCGATAAATGCGTTCCCCGGGGCCGAGCTTTAACGCCTGTGCGACTTCCACCTCGGGTTCCTGCAAATCGGCAGCCAGCAGTTTGGCGGAAGGCGTCAATCCACGACGCCGCATCTCTTCGCCAAAACCACGAAGCTGCTGGAAGTTCCAGGGCACCCGGCCGGAGCCGATGACGGGACGCTTGCCCCGGGCAATAACCAACAATCCTTCCGAACGCAGTTTCTGGAAGGCTTGGCGCACCGGCATTTTGCTGATACCAAGCAGGCGCGCGATTTCGCCTTCGGAGCAGAAAGTCTGGCCCTCCCGGAGCGTGCCCTCCTTTACGAGGGTGCGCACCTGGTCAACGATCTGTTCATAAAAAGGGACAAAGCTGCTGCCATCGAGGGCGAGATGCAACTGCTCCGCCAGGACTTGCTGGAATGCCGGCGAGGCTGCCATTGGGTCTTCCTTCCGCGAGGTTCCTACCATCATTGTATACAATGTAGCTACCCAGCGTGACAAGGACGTGCAAGAACCTTGGCGGAGTTTTTCCTCTAAACGGGAAATGTTGGATAAGGCCCACTCAAAACATAGGCTTACAACTTAGATGGTGGCCCTCGCCGCCTCCCGGGCCTGCCGCTCTTTCATTTTTGGGTTGACACCATATATGCATATGTTGTCTTGATGGGCCCCAAGCTGACATACATGGGTAGGAGTCCACGTTTGACGGTCGGCAGCAAGCCGCCGGCACGCTTCAGGTGGGCTCCATCCGGAGGTGAAGGAGATTCGCCATG
>DATEGM010000267.1:0-3449 GCA_035280085.1 Terriglobales bacterium | reverse complement strand
CACGAACTGCGCGACACGCCGGGACTTCCTTCTTACCCGCATCCCTGGCTGATGCCGCACTTCTGGCGGTTTCCCACGGTTTCGATGGGGATTGGGCCGATCAACGCGATCTACCAGGCGCGCTTCATGCGTTACCTGGAGAACCGCGGCATCATTGCGAAAACGCCGCGCAAGGTTTGGGCGTTTGTCGGCGATGGCGAAACGGATGAGCCTGAAACCATGGGTTCGCTGACGCTGGGCTCGCGCGAGCACCTGGACAATCTGATTTTTGTCATCAACTGCAACCTGCAGAGGCTGGACGGCCCGGTTCGCGGGAACGGCAAGATCATCAATGAGTTGGAAGCGGCGTTCCGCGGAGCCGGCTGGAACGTGATTAAAGTGGTGTGGGGCGCGGGCTGGGACGATCTGCTGGCACGCGACCGCAGCGGGCTTCTGCTGAAGCGCATGGAAGAGTGCGTGGACGGCGACTACCAGACGTTCAAGGCGAAAGATGGGGCCTTTGTGCGCAAGGAGTTCTTCGGCAAGTATCCGGAGACGCTGGAACTGGTAGCGGACATGACCGATGACGAGATCTTCCACCTGCACCGCGGGGGACTGGATCCGCAAAAGGTCTATAACGCCTACTACCAGGCAGTACGGCACGAAGGCGCACCCACGGTGATCCTGGCCAAGACGGTAAAGGGGTATGGGCTGGGGTCGGCCCAGGCAAGGAACGCGACGCACCAGGAAAAGAAGATGAGCGACCAGGCGCTGGCCGCGTTCCGTGCCCGCTTCGAGATTCCGATTCCAGAGAAGGCAGCGAAGGAAGGCTCGCTGTACCGGCCACCCGAAGACAGCGAGGAGATCCAGTACTTGAAGGAGCGGCGGCAGGCGCTGGGCGGCTACATGCCCACGCGGAATCCCAAGCCTGACTTCAACTTTGAGGCGCCACAACTGGAATACTTTCAGGAGTGGCTGGAAGGGTCGAAGGGGCGCCCTGTTTCCACCACCATGGCGTTCGTCAGCCTGCTGCGCCACCTGATGAAGCATCCGGAGCTGGGCAAGCAGGTAGTGCCAATCATCCCCGACGAAGCGCGCACCTTCGGCATGGAATCCATTATCCGGCAGGTGGGCATTTACGCCAGCCGGGGACAGCTCTACAAGCCGCATGACCAGGACATGCTGCTCTACTACCGCGAAGAGAAAGACGGGCAGATCCTGGAGGAGGGCATAACGGAGGCGGGCTCGATGGCTTCGTTTACCGCCGCGGGGACGGCGTATTCCAATTACAACGTGCCCATGATTCCCTTCTTCACCTACTACTCGATGTTCGGGTTCCAGAGGATCGGCGACCTGATCTGGGCGTTTGCGGATGCGCGCGGCAAGGGCTTCCTGATGGGAGGCACGGCGGGGCGCACGACCCTCTCGGGGGAAGGCTTGCAGCACCAGGACGGACACAGCCACGTGCTGGCGAGCACAGTGCCGACCTGCGCGGCCTACGACCCGGCGTTCGCCTACGAGACGGCGGTGATCATTCAGGATGGACTGCGGAGGATGTACCAGGAGAAGGAGGATCGCTTCTACTACATCACCGTGTACAACGAAGACTACGCCATGCCGCCCATGGGCGAGGGAGTTCGCGAAGGCATTCTGCGTGGCATTTACCGCATTCAGCCGGCGGAGGGCGGGAAGGCGGTGGTGCAGCTTTTCGGCAGCGGACCGATTCTGAATGAGGCGCTGAAGGCGCAAGGCATTCTGGCCGAGAAGTACAAAGTGGCGGCCAACGTGTGGAGCGCCACCAGCTATAACGAACTGAGGCGAGAGGCGCTGCAAGTGGAACGCTGGAACCGGCTGCATCCCAGCAAGCAGCCCAAGCGGCCATACATTCTAAGCGCGCTGAACGGGAACGAGGGTCCCATCGTGGCAGCCACAGATTACATGAAGATCGTGCCGGACCAACTGGCGCCGTGGCTGGGTAACAGGCTGGTGTCGCTGGGAACCGACGGCTTTGGGCGGAGCGACAACCGCGAGCATCTGCGGCGGCACTTCGAAGTCAACGCGGAATTTATCGTGGCGGCGGCGCTGTCGGCTTTGGCGCGGGAGAAGAAGTTTGACGCGTCGAAGGCGGAGAAAGCGTTCGAAGAACTGGGAGTGAAAAGCGAGAAGCCGGACCCGGCAAGGGCGTAGGGGGGACGGCGGCAAGATACAGTGCAAGCCACAGAGCCGATTGGGCTTGCGATCATAATTTGCTTCCGGTTTCAGCCGCTCTGCACCCGATGCCTAAAATAAGCCTGGCATCCTGGATGATAAATGGCATCTAATGGCGGGAGTTAGAAAGTTACCGTCCCCGTGGATTTCCGCAAGGCAAGCCGAGAAAGCAATAGCGCACAAGTACACTTCATTTTTACCGAACTATATACCGGGCTGACATTCGCCTTGATTGCGCATCAAGCGAAGAAGCGCGAAGCTAGGCTTCGTAACCGCAGCCGTGCTCGCGCGGCTTACGATTGTATCGTGCGCTTCGTTGACCGCGTGTCTATGACCCGGGAAGAATCACGGGAGGTTCACACCAGAATGTCCTCACTGAGGGAGCGGCTTCAGGACTTAGGTGAAAAGCTCCCCACCCCGCCGCAACCCACCTGAAAAAATCTTTCCGCCCTTCTGCGGTCGCTCTTGCTGAAGGCCGCTAGGCGCTCTTCGAGGAGAAACTCGTGGAGATCGGCGTTATCATGGCTTAATTTGCGTGCTGCTTGACAGAGGAGTCTTGCCCTCCGGACGTTCTCCGCCGCCGCACTGATCAGGCAGTGGGTGCGGTCCATGATTTCGGAAATTGTTGTGACCGGCATCAGTCCTCCGGGGCGTCGCCAAATTGTAATGTGTTTTCGGCGCAAGGCAATGGTTTTGTGCCTGGGTGGCGAGCCAGCAGCGTTCTACCGGGCGGTAACGGCCTGGGCCTTAGCGGCAACCGGGCGAAGGCGGCGAAGTTCCTGCACCTGCAGGGTGAGGTCGGCCAACAGGATCGAGAAAACCAGGCACATCCACACCACGGTTTCATCCACCGGAGGGCGAAGGTTTTCCCAGCCGGTGACACCCAGGATGACGCGTACTTCCAGAAACACCAGGGCAACGGCATAGCTGCGCGTCATCCACTGGCGGTGCTGCTGGACTTTGCCCTTAAGAATGAAGACGAAGGCGATGGCGGTGGTGAGCATCCATAAGGTGGCGTCGGCGAGGGCGGCGATGCTGAAGGAGCGGGTGCCACCCATGCGCTCTTCAAAAAACTGGATGTAGAAGCCCATAGGGGCCGCGATCAAGGCGCCGGCAACGTAGAAACGTCCAACAATGCGATGCAGCCTGATGAAGCGCTGGCGCAAGCGCTCGGAGAACTGCATGGGTCCGAGCAGCAGGGCGCAAGCGCCAGCCAAGCCATGAGGCAGGAGATACCACTTGAAGGGCTGATAGTGCTGCCA
>DATEGM010000266.1:0-2349 GCA_035280085.1 Terriglobales bacterium | reverse complement strand
AGGCCAGCGGTCGCGTTCCGGTTCGCGCCTGATGCGCGGTTTTGAAGGCGGCCAGATGCCGCTGCACCGGCGCCTGCCCAAGCGTGGCTTTACCAACATCTTCCGCCAGGAGTACGCGGTAGTGAACCTGGAAAAACTGGCTGGCCTGGGCGAGAGCACCATCACTCCGGAGGTGCTGGCGAAGGCAGGACTCATCAAGCGGGCCGAGCAACTGGTGAAAATCCTGGGCGAAGGCGAAGTCAGTTCGGCGCTCACTGTGCACGCGCACAAGTTTTCCAAGTCGGCGCAGGAAAAAATTGCCAAGGCCGGCGGGAAGGTAGAGGTTCTTCAGTAAATGCTTGAGAAGTTTGCCAACGTATTCCGTATTCCCGACCTGCGGAAACGGATTCTCTTCACGTTAGCCATGCTGGCGGTTTACCGCCTGGGTGGGCACATTCCCACGCCCGGCATCAACGCCGACCTGCTGCAGCAGTTCTTTCAGCAGAACCAGGGCACGTTTCTCGGGTTTGTGGACCTGTTCAGCGGCGGGCAATTGCGCCGGCTGACCGTATTCGCCCTGGGCATCATGCCCTACATCACGGCGTCCATCATTTTGCAGTTGCTGACCGTGGTTTACGAACCGCTCGCCAAACTGCAGAAGGAAGGCGAACTGGGGCGGAAGAAGATCACGCAGTGGACCCGCTACATGACCCTCGGCCTGAGCGCGGTGCAGTCGCTGGGCATCGCCATCACCCTGGAGCGTTCAACCACCTCGGGCGGCGGCGCCTTCGTAACCAACCCGGGATACGGCTTTCTCCTCATGACCATGCTGACCCTGACGGCGGGCAGTGTGTTCGTAATGTGGCTGGGCGAGCAGATTTCCGAGCGCGGCATCGGCAACGGCATGTCCATCCTGATCTTTGCCGGAATCGTGGTTGGCTTGCCCCGCGGCGTGGTGGACCTGATTGACAAAGCCCGCACCGACGCGTGGGGCACTTTTACCGCTCCCGCTATGGCGCTGCTGGTTGTGCTGATGCTGGCCGTGGTGGGCTTTATCGTGTTCGTGGAGCGTTCGGAGCGTCGCATTCCGGTGCAGTACGCCAAGCGAGTGGTCGGACGCAAGATTATGGGCGGCCAATCCACCCACCTGCCGCTGCGGGTGAACGCCGGTGGCGTGATGCCGGTGATTTTCGCCTCCTCCATTCTGACTTTGCCGCAGACCGCGGGCTTTGCGTTCCAGAACAACCGCTATTTTGGCGGGTTAATCCGTGCCCTGGGTTGGGGAGAGCCGCTCTACACCCTGCTTTACGCGGTGGGAATTATTTTCTTTGCCTACTTCTACGTTTCCATTGTCTTCAACCCTAACGAGGTTGCCGACAACATGCGGAAGTACGGCGGGTTTATCCCGGGCATCCGGCCCGGACGGCGCACCGCCGACTACATCAACGAGAGCTTGACCCGCATCACGCTGGTAGGAGGCTTGTACCTGATCATCATTTCATTTTTGCCCGAGTGGATGATCGCCGGTATTCACCTGAACCACCTGCCGGGCGCGATGGGCGCATTCTTTGAACGATTACCCACGTGGGTGACGAACGGCTTGGGTGTGAGCTTTTACTTTGGCGGCACCTCGCTGCTGATCGTGGTGGGTGTGGCCATGGATACCGTCACCCAGATTGAGGCGCAGCTCATTATGCGCCATTACGAAGGCTTCAGTCCGCGCAGCCGCATACGCGGCCGCCGCACCTGGGCCTAGGAACGAACTAATTTTCCGGTCGCATCGGGCGCGGCCGCAGCAAAAAGGTACGAACCACGCGATGGCGGACGCAACGGCGCACAATGTGGGCCCGATCATTCTGCTTGGTCCGCCCGGCGCAGGCAAGGGCACGCAGGCGAAACTGATCGCGCAGCGGTATGGCATTCCGCAGATCTCCACCGGCGATATCCTGCGGGATAACGTGGCCCGGGACACGGAGTTGGGCCGCAAAGCCAAGGCCATGATGGCGCGCGGCGAATTGGTCCCGGACGACGTAGTCAACCAGATGGTGGGTGAGCGGCTGGTGCAGGCAGACTGTGCCCGCGGTTTCATACTGGATGGCTTCCCGCGGACGGTGGTGCAGGCGCAGTGGTTAGACCGTTTTCTGGCAGGAGAGCTCTTTGAAAACCAGAGGCCGTGCGACCCCCCGGTTGTGGTGCAGTTCGACGTAGATTACAATATTCTTTTGCACAGGCTTTCGGGACGTCGCTCTTGCCCTACCTGCGGTCGTATCTACAACATCCACACGCAGCCCACTCGGGTGCCGGATGTGTGTGACGTGGACGGCTCCAAGCTGGTTATCCGCAACGATGATCGGCCGGAAGTGGTCGAAG
>DATEGM010000265.1:0-2389 GCA_035280085.1 Terriglobales bacterium | reverse complement strand
GCCAGGCTGAGGTAGCTCTGCTGCAGGAAGGGCGGGCGGTACTGCCAAAGCAGGTTGCGTCCCAGGAGAGCGAGTCCAATGCCGAGCGCGCCGCCGACAACAGCCAGCACAGTGGCCTCGGTGAGCAACTGGGCCACGATGCGGGAACGGGAAGCGCCCACTGCCAAGCGGATTGAGATTTCGCGTTTCCTCCCGGCGGCTCGCGCCAGCAGCAGGTTGGCAATGTTGGCGCAAGCGATGAGGAGCACCAGGCCGACCACCGTCATCATCAGAGCGCCGGCGCGGGTGAACAGACCGCGCAAGTTGGGATTGATGGCCGATTCCAGCAAAGGCAGCGCGGTGAAGCTGCGTCCGGTGTTCGGGACAGGGAACTCGCGCTGCAGGTCGGAGCCCAGTGCCTGCAGTTCGGCCCGGGCCTGGGCCTCGGTGACGCCGGGCTTCAGCCGGCCCACGGCAAAAGTGCCGAGGAAACGGCGGTCGTTGAACCACTGCTTGTTGAAACCGGAAAGAACCTGGTCGTGCATGGATAGGGGCACCCACATGTCCGGGCCGCCCAGAATGACGGTGCCCTGAAAGCCGCGGGGGGCCACCCCAATGATGGTGAATCCCTGGCCGTTAAGCAAAACGTTCTGTCCGATCACGTTGGGATTGCCGGCGAACTTGCGCTGCCAAAAACCGTAGTTGAGAACGATGACCGGACCGGCACCGGCCTCGCGGTCTTCGTCCGGGCGGAAGGTGCGCCCCAGGGCGGGCTTCACTCCCAGCACATCAAAGTAATTTCCCGTGGCCGGGTTGGCGTTGAAGGTGTCAGGATGGCCGTTGATGGTCATGCTCACTGTGGAGAACATTTCCAGGGCCACCCCGGAAAATGACTGGGAGCGGCGTTGAATGTCTTCGCCATTGGGGTAGGAGACAGGCAGAAAATTGTTCAGTCCGCCCCGGTTACGCTGATCCGTGGTGAAAAGCGAGAGCAGGCGGTTGGCGTCGTGCACCGGAATGGGGTTGAAGAACACCGCATTCACCACGGTGAAGATGGCAGTGTTTGCGCCGATGCCGAGGGCCAGGGTGATGACCGCAACGGCAACAAATCCCGGGGACTTGCGCATGGTGCGCAGTGCGTAACGGATGTCCTGACCTATGTGGAGCACGGCTGCCTCCTGACCCTCAAACAGGGACGAACCAAAAGCCAATTAGGTAGCAAAGAAGTTTATTACGGCGAATGTGCGGGGCCAATGCGGGCCCAGCTACTTATGGCGGACAGCTAGTGGAGCCCGCGTGCGGTCCAGGGGAAACACGTGCAGTTGCCACTTAACCGGCACAGATGCGGGGAAGTAGCACGTTTTGGCGTCGCAGGCCTGATAAGCCAGTTTTCCAGCGATGGTGATGATTTTTCCTTCCGGGCCCAGCGAGCCAAAGAACGCCGAACCCGAGTTCACCTTCACATCCTGGCTGATGCGGAAGCTGCCTTCGAATACGGGCACGCGCTCCTTGATAGCGGGCAAATAGAGAATTTTGGATTGCGGATAGCTCACCGGCTTGAGTTCGAAGTCGCGCTGCGGGTCAATCAGCAACTGAATGGGCTTGTAGCCTTGGGCGCCGGGCGCATACACGTGCACGTCGGAAGGAAGGCGAACTTCTGCCACCAGCGTAATGCGCGTGCCGGGAACGCCGGTGCGGTCGGATTGTTCTAGCGCCACTTGCAGATGCGGTGCTTCCACCGTCCCAGTAACTTCCTGGCCCAATTCCGGGAAGAGCTTGGCGACCAGGTCGTTCCCTGTGATCCGCTCGCGGTATTGCGGATCGAAAAAGCGTTCGCGGATGACCCCGCTTGGATCAATAAAGAAGTAGCCGGGGCGGGCAAAGCCCTTCTGCATGCCCGTGGCTTCCTCGTTAAGGACGCTGTAGGCGCGGATGATCCTGGAGTCAGGGTCGGCCAGCAGGGGATAAGTGATTTTGTGGCGCTCGGCAAAATATTTCAGGATCGCCTGATTGTCATAGCTGATGGCCGCAAGCTTCAGGCCCTGTTTTTCGAACCGCGGGATGGCGCTCTGCAGCTGGACCAGCTGCCCCTTGCAGAAGGGTCACCAGTCCGCGGAACGGAAGAAGAGAAGAACGGTGCCGGCACGTCCCTTCAGCGAGTCGAGCGTCTGGGTGTGGCCAAACTGATCAGGGGCAGAGAAGGCGGGCGCCTTGCGGCCGACCGAGAGCCCGATGGACATGGGAGCTACCGAAGAGACGCGAATGGTATTGCCTTCGAGTGTGCCGCGCACGGTGACGCTCTCGCCCACGTGGGCCGTGACCCGCGCCTGCGGCTCCAGTTCATACATTACGCGGTTGGTATCGTCGTAGAGCGACAGTTGGGCGCCCGGGGCCTGGGTGGTGCACTCGG
>DATEGM010000264.1:0-8005 GCA_035280085.1 Terriglobales bacterium | reverse complement strand
GAATGCCTGTGATGTACAACTCGGCCACCGACCGGGCCAAAGCCGCCCAGCCACTGTTCCAGAAAGTGGTGCAGAACTATCCCCATACGCGTAACGCGGAAATCGCCCGCTATTTTGTAGCCCTCACCGAGCTGGATCTGAGCAACACAGCGGCCGCGGAAAAGCGACTGCAGGATCTTTCCGGCGGTCACAACCAGGATCTGGCTTCGCTGGCCAAATTTGCTCTGGCGAACCAATACCGGAACAGCGGACGCGATGCTCAAGCCATTGAGCTCTACAAGCAGCTGGCCGCCCATCCCACCAGCTCGGTGAGCAAGGCTCAGGCCCAGCTTGGGTTGGCGGAAGCCTACAGCGCCAAGCAGCCCGACGAGGCGCGTAAGCTTTACCAGCAGATCCAGAAGGAAAATCCCACCAGCCCGGCCGCCGAAATGGCGGCATCGCAGCTTAGCGCGCTGAAATAACGTCGCGGCGTTCAGCACTCAGAATTCAGCATTCAGCGCTCACCCCTCAACATTCAGTCGCACGGGTCTGTGTCGTCGGCAGAGGTACCTCCGTAGGCTTGGACGTGCGATTCGTATCTGGGCGTGGCTTTCAGCCACGCCGAATCCAGTCACAAGCAGATTCGGCTTTGGCCGCTGTGGCCCGAAGCTTGCGCCTGAATTTTTTCCCAGCGGCTGAAGCCGGCCATCCTCCCCGCCTTTATGCGGCACGACTGAAGTCGTGCCCTGATACGGAACTAGAGTTCAATCGCGGAGTGATATTAGTTTTCAATCCAACTTAGCAGGGCTCGTCACAGAGCTTCCCAAGCGGCGTTGCCACTCCGCTGGCCATAGACCTTCGTTCGTTGTCCCTTCCCTCCTGCCCTCCTAACATTTCTACTCAGGCAACCTACTTTCGTTTTGCGGACGGACACGTATGACTTGGCGGCTCCGGAATAACTTCTTAGTTCTGCTTCTGACGGCGGCTTTGGCCGGCTCGGCGGTTGCGGCGGTGAATGCGAACATCCCTGCCGGAGCGCGGCTTTCGGTGCGGGTCACCGAAAAATTGAGCAGCGAGACTTCGCATGTGGGCGACCGCTTCCACGGCACGCTCGCCGCACCGGTAGTGGCCAATGGCAGAACCCTGTTTCCCCAGGGCGCCGAAGTGACCGGGCAAGTAGCGCACGTGAAGAGCTCCGGACGCCTGAGCAGCCCGGGCGAACTCACGCTGGTGCTGCGCACGGTACGCTCCGGCGGGCGCACCTACAACATTTCGGCTAATCCCTTTGTGATCAAGGGCGAGTCCCACACCAAGTCAAACGTGACCAAAATCGGCGGCACCACGGCGTTGGGCGCAATACTGGGCGGCATTTTCGGCGGCGGTAAGGGAGCAGCCATCGGAGCGGCCAGCGGCGCAGCAGCGGGAAGTGGCGTGGCGGCCGCCACCGGCAAGAAGCCGGCAGTGGTGGAGTCTGAAGCTGTGCTGGTTTGGACCGTGGGCGCTCCTCCCGCTCCCGCCCCTGCTCCGCAACAGGCGCAACAGCCGCAGCGACAGCAGCAACCTGACCAGGACGCCTACGCCGGGTACGAAGATCAGGGTCCCCCTCCCGATCAGGGCCCTTATGTTGAACGTCGGCCGCGCCGGCATGATGACGACGAAGATGACGATGATCAGGGCGAGGACCACGACCGCCGTGGCCGTATTTACCGCGCCGACGATGGTTACGGCCGCGGGCCAGAAGGATTCTCCGACCGCGAGCGTGACATGATCAGCGATTGCATGGCCGACAGCTATCGCGACCTGCCTCCGGGGCTGGCCAAGCGGGGAGGCGACCTCCCGCCCGGCCTCGAGCGCCATCTTCATCGCGATGGAAGCTTGCCCCCAGGGCTGCAGAAACGGGTTCGGCTGCTGCCCGATCAGTGCGAAGAGCGTTTGCCCCGGTTGCCCGGCGGATGGGCGCGCGTAGTTCTTGGCGCGCGCATCATGCTGCTCGATCCTGACCAGCGCATCGTGGACATATTCTGGCTGCGCGGAGACTGAAGCTTCCGGGGTTCACAGCTTCCCATTCACTAACCGTTTAGGAAATTGTTGCAGGCGCTGCTAACTTCCTGCTGGCATCTGCTTCATCTCGCCCCGAACAGCTTGGCCCACTGCTCGGGTGGAGTAGGGGGATGGAAGGCGGGCTCCAGGTTGGCCAGCACGTGGTCCTTGGTGCTCATGCCGATCAGGGAGGTGGTCAGGCCGGGAGCGGAGCGCGAGAACTGGATGGCGTTACCGGCATCGCTCGCCATCCCCAGAGCCTGGCTCACAAAGCCGGGCAAATTGCGAATGAGCTGGCCCTGGTGGAGGGTGGCGCTGCCCACAACCGCCAGCCCCGCACGAGCGGCCATCTTGATGACCGACATGCTTTCGCCGTCCAGCAGCTGGTTGGCGCGGGCAAAAGCTTCGGTCATGCCCAGATTGAAAGGCAGCTGCAGAAAACGAAAATGGTGCTGCTCGCCGCCGGCGGCATGGGCCATGTCCAGCAGGGCAGCCAGGCTGATGTAATCCCGCTCCTCCTCCCGGCGGCGCAGGCCGTGCCAGGTGGCCACTCCGTAGTAGCGGATCTTTGCCTCTTTGACTTGGTCTTCCAGCATGGCGAAGGCGGCTTGCAGGCGCTGCCGGAAAACCGGGCGCTCCACCTCGCCCGCCTCCGCCAGCTGCGATTCGGGGTTGTGAACGTAGAAAACGTCAATGGTTTCCAGGCCCAGGTTGCGGCGGGAGCGCTCGATCTGGTCCGCCAGATAGCGTGGCGCCATGCAGTGGCTGCCGCCTGCCACTTGCTGGGGGTCAAGGATGCCGGTCTGCACGTATTCGCGCATGAAATAGCCGCGCATGTCGGCGGACATCTCGCCGTCAAAAGCCAGGAACCCGGCCTTGGTGCAGACCAGAATTTCGTCCCGCCGCAGCTCCCCGCTGGCCACCAGCTCAGCGAGCGCCGCCCCAATATTGCGTTCCGAACGCTGGTGGCGGTAGTTGATGGCAGTATCGAGCAGGTTGATGCCGGAGCGCAGGGCCGTAGTGATGGCCTGCTGGTATTGGGCATCCACCTGGGCTGTAGGTTCCCCGAGGTAGGTGCCCAAGCCGATGGAAGGAAACCACAACTCGCCGGACACCCCTTGGGGTAGGCGGAAGTGCCCGGCCTCCCGCAACTTGGGAAAGCGGTCGCGGTAGCGGGCGGTGCCTACAGAAGTGGCGAATCCGGGAATCATCAGCCGAGTGTAACAGCCAAGATTCCCCAAAATGGGCGGCCGCACCAGTACTGAGGCATCCGCCAGCCCCGGTCCGGCAATATAACTAACGTAATAACAACAACTTAGCTCCACTAAGGCCGGTTTACCCGTTGCCTTCCCCTGAGCCGGAACGGGATAATAACGGGTGCTATGGCGGAGCAGATAACCATCCCGGCCACTCAGGATGAGGCAGCTTTTCAGACACTGCCCCAGCCTGCGGCGCAGAGTCAGGCGCAGGAAATTGTGCCGGCGCTGGTGCCGGTGCAGGGCTCAATCCTGGTGATGATCCTTTACGATGTTTGCGAAGAGATTCACCTGGAAGAGCTGCGGCGCATCGTGGGCGCGCGGCCGGTGGCCCCCACCTTCAAGAGCGCCGCCCCGGCCTACGTACGTTTTGCCCGGCCGCCGGTGGTGGAGCGGGTTGACCCTATTGTTCTCGCTCACGGGGAGCGCCTGGAAGCGCAAATCAAGTATTACGACTACGGGGTGGTGAGCATCATTTTCGAGCTGCCCTTCGCCGGCGAGTGGCAAAGCCTGGTGCAGCTGGCCAGCAGCTGGATGTGGGATGGTGACTTCGATCGCCATGCCACCGCCATTGCCCAGCAGAAGCTGGAGCGCGCGCGCTCCGCCCTGGTGAAGCCCTATCAGGCATGGCTGAGCGAGGACTACTTCATCTTCCAGGCAAGGCAGGTGGCGGGGAATCCCTCCGCTTCAGAGCTGCTTGCTCGCAACGGCGGGTCCATCGCGCAGATTGTGCGCGGCGAGACCGGCGCCATTTCCGACAACGAGCGCAACGAGGTGCTGCAGTCCAGCATTTCCTATTATCCCAATGACTTGGCCGTGATCGGCTGGAACGCCGCCTTCGTTTACGACACCGCCGCCGGAGCGGAGACCGCCACCGAGTTGCTGGAGTACGCCAACTCGCAGCTCCTGGAATTCCGCCACTATGACGAGCTGCTCACCCGCGAACTGGAGGGCGTGTACCGCTCGCTGGACAAGGGAACGCGCTTCTGGAGGCGCTGGCGCCTGGCCCGCGAGGCCACCCGCCTGCACACCGTGCTGCTGGATGTGACTGAGCTCTCGGAGCGCGCCGATAACGCCATTAAGTTCCTCAGCGACATGTTTTCCGCACGCCTCTATCGCGTGGCTGCAGCCAAGGTGGGGGTGATTGACTATAAGAACCTGGTCAACCAGAAGATCCGCACCGCCGAAGACCTCTACCGCTTCATGGTGGACCAGTTCCACCAGGCGCGTGCCTTCGCCATAGAAGTGCTGGTGGTCATCATCCTGGTGGTGGAGTTCTTCGCTTTGTTCTATAAACCGGGTTAACGCGGACAGAAGTCGTCCGCCCATCCTTAGCGGACTGAAGTCCGCCTTTAAAAAAATGAATTCTGATTCACCCGGCTGAAGCCGGGTGCTTCCACACTTACCCCTGCATTTTGCGTCCTCGTTCCGATGCCGGCCTGGCGTCAGCGGCAGTTGTTGCGTGCGCGTAGTTGAGCGCCGAGGCTCTAACCCCAGTGTTGTAGACTCCCTGCCATGCCTGACAGCGCAATTTCCCCTGTGCGCTGGCTGTTTGGACCGGGGCCGACAGGCCCGCACGGCCACCTGGGCGCGCGCTGGATTGTTCTGCGCGCCTTGGGGCTGATCTACTACTCCGCCTTCTTCTCGCTGCTGTTTCAGGTGACGGGCTTGATCGGCCCCAACGGCATTCTTCCCGCGAAAGATTATCTGCAATACCTGGGGCAGCACCTTGGCACGATGGAACGCTACTGGTATGCGCCTACGGTGTTCTGGCTGGGCAGCAGCGACTTCGCGCTGAAGCTCATGTGCTGGATCGGCATGGCGGCAGCGGTGCTGCTCACCATCAACATCTGGCCGCGGGCCATGCTGCTGGTTTGCTTTGTTACGTACCTCTCGTTCATAGCCGCGCTGCAGGATTTTTCCAGCTACCAGTCGGACGGCATGCTGCTGGAGGCGGGTTTCATTGCGCTGTTTTTCGCCGCTCCCGGCCTCCGGCCCGGCCTGGGCCGCGGCCACCCTCCTTCGCGTGCCTCGCTTTTTCTGCTGCAGTGGGAGTGGTTCCGCATTTACTTCGAATCGGGCTGCGTCAAGCTGCTGAGCGGCGACCCGCAATGGCGCCACTTCACCGCCATGGACCAGTATTACCAGAACGGGCCGCTGCCTACCTGGATCGGCTGGTACGCGCAGCACCTGCCGCACGGGTTTCATGCCTTCACGGTGGGCCTGACCTTCGCGGTGGAACTGGGAATCGTCTTTCTGATGTTCGTGCCCTGGCGGCGCCTGCGGGTGTTGTGTTTCCTGATTGTGACACCGTTTGAAATCGGCATCATTCTCAGCGCCAACTACACCTTCCTGAATTACCTGGTGCTCAGCCTGGGGTTCCTGCTGCTGGATGATGGCGCGCTGATGGCGGTTCCCATAAAGAGGCTGAGCTCCTGGGTTAAGGCGAGACTCGCCCCAGGCGTGCCGCGGGCCGAAATTCAGGCGGAGGCCACCTCGGATGGCGAAGACAGATCATGGCCTCGGTGGCGGCAACACGTCGCCGCCATCCGCCTGGCCGTCAGTGCCGTCGCGCTCACCTGGATTTTTTACGTGACCACAGTGCTGCTGCTGTGGATGTTCTCTCCCCGCCTGCCCCTGCCCATGCAGCCGGTAGCTGCGCTGGAGCCATTTCGCATCGCCAACCGCTACGGATTGTTTGCGGTGATGACCCGCGCCCGCTACGAAATCGAGTTCCAGGGCTCCTACGACGGCAAGACGTGGGTTGCCTATCGATTCCGCTACAAGCCTCAGGACCTGCGCCAGGCGCCGGGCATCTACGCTCCCTACCAGCCCCGCTTCGATTGGAACCTGTGGTTCGCCTCACTGGACAACTGGCGCAATAACCCCTGGGTGGCGCACACGGAAGAGCTGCTGCTGATCAATGATCCCGAGGTGCTTACCCTGTTTGCGGACAATCCCTTCGCCACCAAGGCGCCCACTCAGGTGCGCGCGGTACTCTGGCAGTACTGGTTCACCGATATGGCCACCAAGAGGCAGCAGGGATTGTGGTGGCACCGCCAGGACTTAGGCCTGTACGCGCCAGCTCTGGAGCGGCAGCCCGACGGCAGCATGGGAGTGACGGCCATGCCGGGCCAACCTCCCCCCGCGCCCTAAAACCCTTTCACCACAGAGTCACAGAGGCACAGAGACAAAGACTGATGAAATAAGAACCAGGAATGACGAATGGATCTAATGACTACCGCCGCAACAGCATGGACCAGCTCACCGTTAGCGGGATATAGGAATTTTCTTCATTCTGCAATCTTCAATCAAAAAATGATTCCTCTGTGACTCTGTGACTCTGTGGTGGATTTTGAATCTGCCGAGCCAGCAAACCCTCGGACATTTTCCGCATCTTGTTTTTTAGTCGGCCGCCCGGCTTGGTTTGCGGTAGGCTGGTTAATACAACCTCGAAACCTGCACAGGAGGCAAGTAATGAAGTCATTTCTATTTGGACTGGGGATGGGCATTGGTCTGGGAGTTCTTTTTGCTCCCATGAGCGGCCAGGAAACTCGCGACAACATCGCCGAGCGCGCCAGCGACTTGGCCAGTTCCGCCCGCGAAAGCTTTGAACAAGGCCGGGACAGGGTCCGCCGTGGGGTGAGCACGCTGCGCGGCGAAGGCGAGACTCGGCCCACCGGAACGGAATCTTCCACGGCTTAGTCGTCCATTGACGATTGAAGAATGACGATTGAAGAATGACGATTGACGATTGAAAAACTGCCGGGCGGGGCTTCGTCGCTCTTGATCTGGGCACGTTCGTTTCAATCGTCAATCGAAAATCATAAATTGCTCAACAATCTCCACTCCCCTCCTTCGGCATCCCTTCTGGCGCTCCGCCCTCCTGCCGGTTTATTCTGTTGCCCGCATTCTGGGAGGGTGAGAATGAAGCAAGCGAGCTATTTGTTGGCGGTGACATTCGCAATGTCGTGCCTGGTTGTGGCGCAGAGCAATCCTGTGATGGACAGTGTCCGCCAGATCATGCAGCGGCAGGAGGGCAACTTGACCGGCGCCGCACAAGAAATGCCGGCAGATAAATACGGGTTTCGCCCCACATCTCAGCAGATGACCTTTGGCACGTTGGTCATGCACGTGGTGGAATCGAATAATTTCCTGTGCTCACGAATTGCCGGTGTTGAGGAACCCAAGCAGGGCAAGGTGAAGCTGAGCGCCACCGATCCCAAGGAGAAGTTGGTATCAGGGCTGAAGAGCTCGTTTGATTACTGCAAGTCGGCTCTCGGCAAGGTAAAAGACTCCGACCTGGGCACGCAGGTGAAGCTATGGGGCGGGCGCCAGATGCCCAAAGCAGGAGCGGCTATCGGACTCACCGACGACTGGGCTGACCATTACTCGCAGGCGGCGATGTACCTGCGCCTGAATGGCCTGTTGCCGCCCAGCGCCAAGAAGAAAGGCGAGTAAAAGTTCTATCTGAAATTGGCGGGAGCAGTCGATTTGCCGCTGGCCCCTGTCAGTCCTGCAATCTGGATCCGTTTGATTGTCGCCAGCCAGCCTGGCGCGCCATTCTCGTGGAACCTCGTGTGAATCGGTTCCGCTTCGATGGCGGCGACATCCCATCCGCAGCCGGCGTTAAACACCGCTCTCAGCTCTACCTGACTGACGGGGTGGGGGCCGGTATCGGGACCACGATCCCTGAAGCAAAGTACATAGAGGGTTCCACCGTGGTCGGT
>DATEGM010000263.1:0-6635 GCA_035280085.1 Terriglobales bacterium | reverse complement strand
TAAAAAGCGTGACCAGCGGCGGCTCTGGCCGCAGGCTGACGAGATGGGAGTGAATGGCGCCTGCAATGTGCGCCGGGTCAGGGCAGGAGACGGCCAGAATGCGGATCAGCCCGGCGACATGCGTGAACCACATGCCGGCATAGAGGCCTTTGCCGCAGATATCCCCAATGGCGAACACCGTGCGTTCGCCCACATCGAAGGCGGTCAACACATCGCCGGTCACGTGCTGTGTGGCGAAGCTCTCGCCCGCGATTTCGAATTCGCCACGGCGAAGGAATCGCGGGCCGGTCATATTGCGCTGCACCTGGGCGGCATCCGAAAGCGCCCGCTGCAAGCCATCGCGCTGCCGGATGAGGCCGGCCACCTCCTCCTCCAAGGCGCGATTCCGGGCCAGCAATGCTTCGGCGGCTAACGATGCATTCTGCGGGCGCGCCGCGTTCTTTCCGCGCTGAGCCCACGCTCCGTGCGGAAAACGATTTTCACGACTTGACCTGCCGCGAGCGTCCGCCAGCCTGTTCACCGCTGCCTCCCGTATCCCGGCGCCTTGCGGCCGCCGGCCTGGGTTAAACGCAGAGTTCGTCAGTTCACAAATTTGTAGCCCATGCCATGCACAGTCAGAATGAAGCGCGGCTCTTCCGGCTTGGGCTCAAGCTTCTGCCGCAGGCGCACGATGTGCGCATCCACGGTTCGGGTAGTGGGATAACGCTCGTACCCCCATACATCTTCCAGCAGGCGGTCGCGGGTCACAGTTTCGCCAGGATGCGACAGGAAATACTTGAGCAGTTCGAATTCCTTGGCCGAAAATTCCACCGGTCTTCCCGCGCGAATCACCCGGCAACTGCGCACATTCACTTCCACGTCGCCGAAGCTGTAGCTCTCCTGGTCCTTGGCCCCGCCCTGGGCCCGGCGCAGCACCGCCTTCACCCGGGCCAGCAGTTCGCGGATGGAGAATGGCTTGGTGACGTAGTCGTCGGCGCCCAGTTCCAGCCCCACCACTTTGTCCACTTCCTGGCCGCGCGCCGTCAGCATGATGATGGGCAATGCCGGCTTTTTCACCTTCAGCTGCTTGCACACGTCCAGGCCGCTCATGCGCGGCATCATGACGTCGAGCACCACCAGGTCGGGCGAATCCTTCAGCGCACGCCCCAGGCCTTCGACACCGTCGGCGGCGGTGATCACGTCATAGCCCTCGAACTCGAAATTGTCGCGAAGACCGGAGACCATCGCGGGCTCGTCTTCCACAATCAGGATTCTGGTCATCTTGGGGCCTCCCGCCCGTTCCTTTTCCGCCACGCTTTGCGGTGTGCTCATTGGCGCCTCCTTACTGAACCGCAACTGCCTTGGCCTCCGCCGCCGCTTCCTTGTTCACGGGCAGCGCGATTACGAACTTACTTCCCCGGCCCGGCACGCTTTCCACGGAAACATCGCCGCCATGCGCCTCCACGATGTGCCGCACCAGCGACAGACCCAGCCCGCTTCCCTTGGTGTTGTGCACCAGCGGGTCGCCTACGCGGTAAAACTTCTCGAAAATTTTGTGCTGCTCGGGGCGTGAGATGCCGATGCCGTGGTCCACGACCTCCAGCCTCACCGACCCGTTTTCGCGGTAAAGATTCACGCCCAGGTACTTTTCCTGCTGCGAGTACTTCAGCGCGTTGTTCACCAGGTTGAGCAGAGAGCGCGCGATGGCCTCGCGATCCACCCGCATGGGCGGCAGATCCTCGGCAATGCGCTCCTCGAAGGTGAAGCCGTGCTGCTCGATCTGGTAGCGGTAGGATTCCAGCGTGTTGCGCACCAGTTCGGCGATGTCGGTTTCGCGGAACTCATATTCCTTGCGCCCCGCTTCGATACGCGAGAAATCCAGAATGTTGTTGATGAGCGCCGTGAGCCGCTCACTCTCCTTGCGGATAATGCGGTAATACTCCTCGCGCTTGTCCTGATTGGTCAGACGGCCGAGTTCTAGGGTTTCGGCGTAAAGGCGGATGAGAGACAGCGGCGTGCGCAGCTCGTGAGAAACATTGGAGACGAAGTCCGATTTCAGACGGGCCAGCGCCACTTCCCGGTTCACGTTGCGATAGGTAATCAAAATGCCGCATGCCAGCAGCAGCGACAGGCCACCCAGGATCAGAAACTCCATGCGGATGAAATGCTGGCCCACCGCCGCCAGGGTGGTGCCGCGCATCTTCATCCCCAGCACCAGGCCGGGGAACGCGCCTTCCATGGTGTGCTCCACCTCCGGCTTGCCGCCGTCCCAGTCCGTGCAAGCGGCCAGAGGCTCATAATCGCCCTTCAGGTGGACCATCACTCCGGTGTGACTGGTAGTTCTGTCCTCGCTGAGATTATTCGCCATCAGGCTGTTCAACGCCTGGGGAAAGAACTGGTCGCGCAGGTATTCCGGGTCGAACACGAAGCCGCCCATTGCCGCCTCTTGCCCGGCCTTCTGCGGCACGATGAAATACACCACCGATTCATACAGGTATCTGTCCCCGCGCCGGACCTTGTTCTGCTCGAAAAACGCCGGCAGTTTGCCCTCGTTTTCCATGCTGCGAAACTTCTTCGCCGCAGGGTCGTATTCCAGCTTCATCCACACCATCATGTGCTGCAGTTCGTCCACTTCGGAGCGAAAGTCCGGGTCATCCATGCGCGGTTGCCGGGAGCGGAAAATCACGCCTGTCTGCGGACTGTAATAAAACGCGTGAGCCACATAGGGATACTTCTTGAACAAGGCGTCGAGTTCATCCGAACAGGCTTCCTCTGGCTGGGGGAAGTCCTGCCGCACCTTATCCACCATGGCGTAGCCCTTTTCATTGATGCGCTTCTCAGAGATGACCAGGGCTTCGGCAAAATCCCGCTGCATCAGGGCTTCGATGGCGTGATCCCGGTGGATCTTCTCCAACTGCACGAAGTTGACGATTACGAGAGCGGCGGCGGGCAGCACGACCGCCAACTCCAGCGTCAACAGCAATCGAGTGCGCTCGTTCCACCGCCAGCGTTTTCTCATTGCACGCTCCTGCCCGGTTTGGCCCCTGAACTCGGTCACCGGCTAAACCATACTGTAAAGCCGTTCCGCCTATGTCAACCGCTGGTAAAAACGTGTAAAAAGTTGTGAAATGTTGCCTGCCCGGCGTATCGTCCCTGGAACCCGGACCGCCCTGAAGGGGTACTGGCAATGGGGCGCCTGGGTGGGCCTTCCCTCCGGCGAAAATTTAGCCTTTGGCGGGATGAGATTTCCGCCTTTGTCGTTATAGAGTTGCAGGAGTATACGTCGGAACGGATAGCCCCACACCGGGCTGGCCGCGATTTGGAGGCGTTATTACTCAAGGCAGCCACCGCCGTGCTCGTTTTGAGCAGGAAGCCATGCCTCACGCGCGCTCTTTGTGGCGCACGGCGTTACGGCTGTGTCAAAGGCAGGAATCGGCCGAGGACTTGGTGCAGGAAACCATGCTGCGCGCCTGGAAAGCTTTCGACCAGTTCCAGACACAGACCAACTGTAAGGCCTGGCTGTTCACTATTCTCATGAACCTGTGGAACGAGCATCACCGCAAGCCCTGGGTCCGGCATGAGTCGGCAGCCCAGGAGGAATTCGAGCTTGACCAGCAGGCCATTGCCTCCAACTCCGATGACCGGGTCTTCCTGCATGAGGTCCTGGCCTGCATTGATCATTTGCCGGAAGAGCAGCGCTGCGTGCTCCTGCTGTCGGTAGTGGAAGGCCTGGCGCTGCGGGAAATTGCGGAAATATTGAAGATTCCCATGGGAACTGTAATGTCGCGCTTGGGCCGGGCCCGAGCCGCGCTGCGCGAATCCATGCGCCCCAAGCCGGGCCTGATGCCAAGCGCCAGAGAACAAAAACTATGCGATGCCATGAAGCCGAAGGGCTGTTAGCGCCCCAAATTTCTGAAAGCCTCGACGCCGCCACCCAGGGTGAACTGGCGTTGCATTTGGATTCCTGCCCCGCCTGTCGTGCCAAACTGCAGCGGGAATACGAACTCGACCGCCTGATTACCACGGCGGTTAACGCAGGAACACCGTCCGCCGATGCACTGGTAGGACACATCGAACAAAAACTGGAAAGCCGTCGGCCTTTTCTCCTGCAGTGGCGATGGCCTGCCCTTGCCGGAGCTGCCGCGGTGGTTTTGCTCTTCGCCCTCGCGATCCCCCGCTTCACCTCCCACGATCCCATGCACCTGCTTTGCCTGGACGCGGTGGACGACCATCGCAGCGAAGTGCTGCAACGCGAGCCCCGGACTTGGCATAGCGGCAGCGATATCAGCGGCCTTGTCCAGCGCACCGTCCCCGGAGCGCAAGTGCCTCAGGCCATTGCCGGCCTCTCTCTGCAGAAGGCCCGGATTTGCGAACTGCTGCGGGCCCCGGCTCTCCACCTGGTCTATGGCAGTGGCGGCCAGCAGGTTTCCGTGTTCGTCATGCTGCCCCAGGACTTGCCCTCAGGTTCCCTCCCGCGCCCCACGCCACCCGGCACCCGCCTGCACCAGGAGAACGACTCCGGCATCGCCGTCACTTCATTTGGCGGCAAAGGTTTCGCCGTGGTCGTTGCCGGAAGCCCCGATCTTGCCCCCAATGTCGCCGGCCAACTGGCGCTCTCGCTCTAAGCTCACATTTGTTTCGCCGCTGTGTGGCCCGGCGCACAGAACTCATTTGTGAATTTTGTGTCGGCGTGGATGAAAAGCCCCGCTCGTCCCGTTCTACTGTTTTGAAGCTCACATGAATTTGGGTTGCGAGCTGCAAGCTTGCCGCGAATCCGCCGGTCCAATCCGCGGCGCAGGACGGACAACATGGCAACAGCGGTCAGGGCCCCGGCAGTGGAAGGCGGCAGCGAACTGCCGCTGGTGAATGCGGCGCGCGCGGGCGACGTGGAGGCCTTCGGCGAACTGGTGAAACGCTACGATGGCCAGGTCTTCCGCGTGGTGCGGCACCTGACGGAGAACCCGCAGGACGCCGAGGACATCGTGCAGGAAGCTTTCGTCAAAGCCTTCTGCAACATCAAGTCGTTCGAAGGCCGGTCAGCGTTCTGTACCTGGCTGATTCGAATCGCGGTGAACGAGGCCCTGGGCCGGATTCGCCACCGGCAGAAGTTTCCCCACACCCCGCTCGAATTCACCGCCTCCGATGACGAGACGGTATTTGAGCTGCAAATCGCAAGTTCCGCAGGCAGCCCCGAAGATCTCTGCAATGATGGCGAAATGCGCCGGGCTCTGGGCCGTGCCATTCACCGCCTGCGGCCGCGGCTGCGCGCAGTGTTTGTATTGCGGGACGTCCAGGGGATGTCGGCGCAGGAAACGGCGGAAATCCTGCGCATAACCGTGGGCACGGTGAAAGCGCGGCTCTTCCGCGCCCGCCAGCGCCTGCGGCAGATGCTGGCGCCTTACGTCGCCACACTCGACGAGCGCTGCCGCGGCATCGCCGCCCGCGGCACCGCCGCCGGCATTCAGTAATATCTGCGGCGGCTTGCTTGAAACCTGCGGCATTCTTGTGACAAGTAGATTGAAGTGAGCTGTCATTCTGAGCGGAGCAGGCTGATTCGCTTGCGAATCGGCCTTCGTAATCGAAGAGCCTGCCCTGAGCGAAGCCGAAGGGACCTCGCGCTTCTTAAACGCTCAACCGCAGTCTAAAGGCGTTCTTCCTTTATTGCCGATTCACGATATCGAAAGCTTAGAGATTTTCTTAACCGCGAAAGCCAGAAAGCAGGTCTTTCGCTGCGCTCAGGATGACAAATTCCTCTGCGTTTCTTGCTGTTCCAGAACAGAAGCGCTTTACGGTGAAGACCAAGATAAAGGGCGCGGCAAAGCCGCGCCCGTCTGAGAACCGAGAACTGAGAACCGAGAACTGCTTTACGGCGCTTCAATCAATTCCATCTTCCCGTCCTTAGTCCGGTGCAGCACCATCACCTTGCCGTTCGGATCGCGGAACACAAATACATCCTGATCGCGGAACTGGGCTTCCTTCACCGCCTCCTCCAGGGTCAGCGGGCGCATGGCCACACCGTTGCGCGAGCGCACAATGTGGGGCTCGGCGGCGCGTGGCGAAGCCGGGTAGTTGTGGGCCACCAGAGGCACCGAGGTTTCCGCCGAGGCGCCCACGGCAATGCGCAGCTCTTCCTGTCCGCCCTGCCCGTTCCACTTGTCTTTGGGCTGCCGCTTTTTGGTGCGCCAGCGGGCCTTGTATTTCACCGCCTGCTGCTCAATTCGCTCCATGGCCGCGCCGATGGCGGCCAGCATGTCAGCCGCTTCCGCCAGGCCAACCAGCGAATGATTGCGCGGGTTGATGGTGATTTCCGCCTTGTGACGATGCTTCTCCACCGTCAGAATCACCTTGGTTTTGAAATTGTCGCCCAGGATTTTTACGATTTTGGCTAACGCGGTTTCTACTTCTTTTCGGATGCGGGGAGTGATTTCGAACTGCCTGCCCGTGTATTCCACGTTCATCGACTACCCCTCCTGATCGGAATACCTACAGTTGCCGGGAAACAGCTACTGCAACTAGCTTTTCACTCTGCGCTGGTGGGTACTCGGGATGCGCATGTCCTCCCGGTATTTCGCGACCGTGCGGCGAGTGACCTGGATACCCTGCGACTGGAGGATGCGGGTGATCTGCTCGTCGGTCAACGGCCTGGCGGGATCTTC
>DATEGM010000262.1:0-26536 GCA_035280085.1 Terriglobales bacterium | reverse complement strand
ACCTGCGCATCGGCAGCATCGGCGCCCGCCCCGCCGCCTTCAACACCGTCCGCTACAGCGAAAAGGTGCTGGAAGCGAACGGCATCTCGGTCGAGACCCTCGACCTCTCAGAAGTGCTGGGCCGCATCCAGCGCATGAAGGACAATGACGACGGCGTGCAGACAAAGCTGGCCACTATTCAGAAATACGTCACCACCTCCGGGGTGCCCGCCCCCGCGCTGCTCAAGATGGCCAAACTGGGCGCCGTAATTGACCAGTGGATGAAGGCTGCCGATCTGCAGATCAGCGCCGTACAGTGCTGGACCTCGATTGAGGAGAACCTGGGCGTGGTCCCCTGCACGGTGATGAGCATGATGAGCAACGAACTGATGTCGAGCGCCTGCGAAGTGGACATTTGCGGGGTGCTGGGCATGCACGTGCTGCAACTGGCTTCCTCAAGCCCTTCCGCCCTGCTGGACTGGAACAACAACTACGGCTCTGACCCGGATAAGGCGGTCTGCTTCCACTGCTCCAATCTACCCAAGCATTTCTTCGCCGACGTAAGAATGGATTTCCAGGAAATCATCGCCGGCACGGTGGGCAAGGACAATACCTTCGGCACCTGCGTAGGACGAGTGCGGCCCAGCCCCATGTCGTTTGCCCGCTTATCCACGGATGACACCGCGGGTGTGATTCGCGGCTACGCCGGCGAAGGGCGCTTTACGGACGATCCGCTGAACACCTTCGGCGGCGCCGGCGTGGTGCACATTCCCCGCATGCAGCAACTGCTGCATTACATTTGCGCTAACGGCTTCGAGCACCACGTGGCTGCCAATCTCTCCACCGTGGCTGCCTCCGTTCAGGAAGCGGCAACGCGCTATCTGGGCTGGCAAATGTACTGGCACAACCGGCCCGATGGAGGCTGCTGATGGCGATTGTGGCGGGCGTGGATTTCGGCACTTGCCGGTCGTCCATGATGCTGACCCGAAGCGCTGCCTATAAAAAATAGGGGGCAGGAGTTGCCTCCTGCCCCTCGATTGTCTTGCTCGAAAAAGTACCGCTAAACCGCAGTTACTGCAGCGCGAGCAGCGCAGGGCAACCAGCGGCGCCCATCGCGTTCGTGCCGTTCGCTTCCCAGCGGATGACGGCATCCTCGATACTGCAGAAACCACGCACGCCGCTCTGGTTGAAGGCTTGTGGTCTGGCTTCTGTTTCGTAAGTCACGACAATACCTTGAGCGTTGGCGGCTCCGCCGGTCTCGGCAATGACGTAGCCACTTTTGCCGTTGGCGGTCGCGCTGGCCAGGACGTTGTCAATCAGGCAGGAAGCGGCCACCGTCGGTCCACCAGCCGGACAGGTCACGCCGCCCGGACCTAAGTTGGTTAACAAGGCGGAATAGCCGACGTTGGGATAGGCCGTGGCGTAGGAAACCTCAGCGGTGTTGATGGTGCGCAGCGAGCTGACCGCGGAAGACTCGTTCGCGGCAATGCGGGCGCGCATCAGGTTGGGTATAGCGATGGCAGCGATAATGAGAATAATCGCTACCACAATTAAAAGCTCGATCAGCGAAAAGCCCTTTTGCTTGTTCATTCGTTACCCTCGTCTCTCAGTTGGTACCGATTACCCCCGGTATTGGCGAGAGTAGGTGCAATTCGCTGGCCACATCAGTTAACCAGAAACAAGCTCTCTATTTTGTAGAGGTTACGCGGCGACGAGGAGTGGGAAAAAGCCGGACTTCAGCGTCTTTCTTGACATTATTCGTCGTAGCACACGACAGGCATCGCCACTTTATGTCACCCACCGAATACCATGTACGAATATATCGGTGACAGTATATTAACCTTGACCCACTGTCAGGGCTTATCTTTTGGGGCAGCCAGGCTGCTCAGCACAAAGTGGCTGTTTGCCAGCGAAGATCGTCCAGAGATCACAGCAGCAGGGATTCCTGTCCGGAAATTCACTCCCTGTAGTTCCTACCTACGTGACCTTTTCAGCGCCGCCACGTCCCGCCATGATGGATTCGGCTTGGGCCTTATTGCTGCCATTGGAGACAGAGCTATCGTCTTCTTCTGGTGGGAGTGACGGGGCGAAGCTATAGCCGAACAGCAGCATGCAGCATCCCCCGGCAGCGGCGCAGGCAAACAGAACGAGGAGGCACCATGTTGAACGGTTATCTGGCCAAGACAGCAGCCATCCTGCTGCTGTTCAGTTTCCCCGCTACCCTGTTGCCAGCCCAGACCCCGGCCGCCACGCCGGAACGGGCAGGTGTGCTTTATCCGCAGGACGGGGTGACCGTGAAGGGTAGTCCCGTATTCACCTCTACGGCGGTGTATGCGGGCGATGAAATTCAGACCGGCAAGCTCTCCACCCTTCTCACTGGGGAAGGAGTCTCCCTGCAACTGAAGCCGCACACGGCGCTGAAATTCGGCAAAGCCGCGGAACTGGGTTGCGGCGGTCTGGTGCTGGTGACGCGGCACTCCATTCCCGTGCGTCTCGCCGGCATCGAGGTCATTCCCTCCGGCAACCCGGCCAAGCTGGAAGTAGACAACGCCGGCGGAACCGCCACCGTGTCCGTAAAAAGCGGATCGGCGACTCTGAGCCAGGGGGGGCAGATCTCCAGCTTGCGGGAAGGGCAAGCCATCACCCGGCCGGTAACGCAACGCTGCCCGGCGGCTGTTGCCGGCAGCAGCAGCCCGGGAAGCACTCCCGCCATGTCCTCCTCCTTTCTCAGCGGCAACGGTCTTTACTGGGTTCTGGGCGGAGGGGCGGCAGCCGGCGTGATGGCCGGTGTATTGGCTGCACGGGGCGGCAAGCAGCTTAGCCCTTCAGTTCCCTGAGTTGTTCGCTCGATTTCCCTGGAAAGCGCGAACCGGGAGGAAAATCTTTGTTTTTATCTGCAGAACATGACGCACGTGCGCCTGAAAAGCGCCACCTCCCAGGCCAAGCCTGGCTGTGTTTGCTGCCCCTCCTTGCAGTGCTGGCCAGCTTCGTTCCCACAGCCGTCCAAGCCCAGCCGGGACAACTGCCCTCCGCGGGGCCTTTAGAATCCAGCGCCCTCACCGCGCCAACATCCCTTGCGGCCGGTGATAGTGTCCAGGCCCCTGCTTCCGCCGAACCCGAATATCTCATCAGCCCGGATGATGTGCTGGAGGTTTACGTCCTCGATGTGCCTGAACTCTCGCGTGCCTACGAAGTGAGCGCCACGGGAAAAGTCACTCTGCCATTGCTCGCCGCCCCTGTCGCCGCCGCCGGGCTCACCCTGGAGCAGTTTTCGCAGTTGGTGCGGGTTCGCCTGCGGGAGGAAGGTTTCGTAAGCGATCCGCGGGTAAGCACGTCGGTGCGCGAGTCGCGCATGCACGCGGTCGCCATTACCGGCGCGGTGCGTAAGCCGCAGGTGTACCGGGTGCTGGGGCGCACCACCCTGCTGGACATGCTTTCCCAGGCGGAAGGCGTGGCCGAAGAGGCGGGCACGGTGGCCATCGTGCGCCGCGGCCCGATCGCGGTGAGCGCCCTGCAGGCCGGTTCGCCGCAAGCTCAGGTGCCGCGCACGGTAACGGTGGATCTGGAGCGCCTGCTGGGCAGCGGAGACACGGCGGCCAATATTGACATCTACCCCGGAGACCGCATCGTGGTGCCGCGCGCCGGCATTGTGTACGTGGTGGGAGCGGTCAACCGTCCGGGCGGCTTCCCGCTCAAGACCGGCCGACAGAGCATCACGGTGCTGCAGGCGCTGGCCCTGGCCGAAGATCTCAAGACCACTGCGGTGCGCGGCAAGGCGGTCATCATCCACGGCGACCCGGCCGCGCCCGGCGGGCGCCGCCAGCTCCCCATTGACCTGAAGAAACTTCTGGCCGGCAAGAGCCCCGATCCCCCGCTGGTAGCGGAGGACATTTTGTTTGTGCCCGACAGCTCCAGCCGCCGCGCCCTGAAACGCGGGGCCGAGGCCGCGCTGCAGATGGCCACCGGGCTGGCCATCTATCGCTTCTGAAGAGAGCCCCCAAATGAACACGAATGGCAATGGTCTTGCCCGGCCGGAGTTGGTGGCCGGGGAAACGGCGGCGGTGGTCAAGCAAATGCCGCTGTCCCCACCCGGACGTTTGCTGCCGCCCCTCGAGGCGGACGCGCAGATGGCCGGAGATGACATCTCGCTCGCGGCCTACTGGAATGTCCTGCGCAAACGGCGCTGGACAGTAGCGACGGCCACCCTGGTTCTGACCACGCTGGCGGTGATCGCATCCTACCGCATGACTCCCATCTACCGGGCTACGGCCCGGGTGGAAGTCGAAGCCGACACGCCGCTCATCCAGTCGCTCAGCGAGCTGTATCAAAAAGCCGAAGCCGACGATGCTTTCCTGCAAACCCAAATTCAGGTGCTCAAGAGCGACAACCTGGCGTGGCGCACCATCCAGGAGCTGCGCCTGGGGGAGAATCCCGCGTTTGTCCGCCAGCCGCTCACCCCGGCGGCCGACCCGGAGCGGCGCAAGCTCGGGCTGATCGACGCTTTCCGCGGCCGGGTCAACGTGCAGCTGGTGCCGCGCACGCGCATGCTTCTGGTGGGTTTTGAAAGCTCCGACCCGCGGCTGGCGGCGGATGTGGCCTCGGCGCTGGTCAACAACTACGTGGACTACAACTTCCGTGAAAAATACGATGCCACGCGCCAGGCCTCGGGCTGGATGGAGCAGCAACTGGACGAGCTCAAGGCCAAGGTGGAGAAATCGCAGCAGGCGCTGGTCGAGTACGAGCGGCAGAACCAGATCGTCAACACCGGCGAGAAGCAGAACGTGCTGGAACAGATGCTCTCCGACGTCAGCCGCGATCTGACCACCGCGGAGAGCGAGCGCATTCAGAAAGAGTCGCTCTACCGCCAGGTGCTGGCCAACCGGGCGCAGGTCGCGGCCCTGGCCCACAGCGAACTGCTGCAGAAACTGGAAGAGAAGGCGGCGGATCTGCGCGGCCAGTACACGGAAGTCATGGCCCAGTATGGTCCCAAGTTTCCCCGGGCGCTGCGCCTTGAGCAGCAGCTAGGCGAATACCAGTCGCAGATTGCGCGCGAGCAGAACCGGGTGATCGAGCGCGTGCGCAACGACTACAACGCTGCCGTGAGCCGGGAGGGTCTGGCGGCGCAGGCCTTCGCGCGCCAGAAAGAAGAGCTGGGCCGGCTGAGCCAGCTGCTGGTGCAGCACAACATCCTGCAGCGGGAGTTTGAAAGCAACCAGCAGCTCTATCAGAGCCTGCTGCAGCGCCTCAAAGATGCTACCGTGTCGGCGGGTTTGCGCTCGACCAATATTCACGTGGTAGACAGCGCCCTGCCGCCCACTGCGCCCGTCCGGCCGCGCAAGCCTCTGAACATCGCCCTCGGCTTTCTCGGCGGGCTGGTGCTCGGCGTCATGTGCGCCTTTGCTCAGGAAGGCCTGGACCGCTCCATCCATTCCGCCGACCAGATTGAGAGCCTGCTCCTGGCTCCCGCCCTGGCGGTAATTCCGCTCGACCGCTCGTCGCGGCCGGCGACGCGAGGCTTCCTCTCGCGGCTGCAACACCGGCGCCCGCCCCGGCGCCGGGGCGAGGTGGCGATGACCGTAGTGCACCGCCCCAAATCCGTGCTGGCCGAGTCCTACCGCGCCCTGCGCACTGCCGTGCTGCTGTCTTCGGCGCCGGCGGCGCCTAAAACCGTGCTGGTCACCAGCGCCCACATGGGTGAAGGCAAGTCGGTGACCGCGCTCAACCTGGCGCAGGCCATGGCCCAGCGCAAGGGGCCGGTGCTGATCATGGATTGTGACCTGCGCAAAGGCAGCGTTGCCCGCGCCCTCGAACTGGACGCCGACAAGGGACTCAGCACCGTGCTGTCGGGCGCGGACACGCTGGAAGCAGCCCTGCAGCAATGTCCGGAGCAACCCAATCTGTGGGTGCTGCCCTGCGGGCCCGTGCCGCCGAATCCGGCGGAGCTGCTGGGCTCCGACAACATGGCCGAGCTATGGAAGCAGCTGAGCAGCCGCTACGAGCACATCATCATTGATTCCCCGCCCGTGCTGCTGGTCACCGACGCCACCATTCTCTCCAACCTGGCCGACGGCGTCATCCTGGTGGCGGAAAGCGGAAAAACGCCGCGCGCCGCCCTGCTACGCACCCGCCGCATCCTCGATGATGCGGGCGCCAGGATTCTGGGCGTGGCTCTGAACAAGCTGGACCAGCGGCATGGCGGTTACTACGACTACGGCTACTACCGTTATGGGTACCGCCACTACGGCGAATACAGCTACGGATATGGCGTCGGCGGCGGGCAGCGTTAGCCGAACGGACTCCGCCTGCGGAAGGGCCCGGACCGCGGAAGGTGCGCCGGTTTCCCTGTTCGGCCGCTGGCGCGCGGCGCTGTTCCTGGTGGCGGTGTTCGTTCCTGGCATATGCCTGATTGCCGTTCTGGCCCGCGCGGGTTTGGCAGGAACCTGGGGAGATTCGCTGGATGTGTCCACGCTGCAGCGGGCAGTGGCTCTCGATGCAGCCAATCCGGAGTGGCACTACAACCTGGGCACTGTCCATCTCTGGGCCGAAGGCGGCAATCCCGCAGCCGCGGTCAAGGAGCTGCGCGAGGCCACGCGTCTCAATGCACATGTGGCCACGTACTGGTCGGCGCTGGGTAAGGCATGCTACGCCGCCGGCGACCTGGGCTGCGCCGACCAGGCCTTCGAGCGCGCTGCCCGGCTGGCGCCTGCCAAGCCGCGTCTGGCCTGGGAGGCTGGGCTGCACTACGCGATTACCGGCAGGCCACAGAATGCAGTGCCGCACTTGCAGCGGCTGCTGCGCCTGGAGCCCGGGCAGGCTTCCCCGGCCTTTGCCATGCTGCTGCGCGCCGGAGCCGATGCGCCGTTTGTCTGGCGCGAACTGGTAAGTTCCGCGAATCCAGAAGTGCGGCTGGGCTTCCTGTCCTTCCTCGTGAGCCACGATGAAACCCGGCCAGCAGAAGGATTGTGGGCGGAATTGGCGGGAGCGGGGACAGCCCTTCCGCAAACCGCTGCCACCCGTTATGTGGAGGAGCTGCTCCGCCACCGCCAGTACCGGGCTGCAGTTGAGGTGTGGACCTATTTGCAGCGGGCGGGAGTGGTAACTGGGGATGCCTCCGCGCCCGCCGCCAACCTTGTGTTCAACGGCGGCTTCGAGCAGCCGCTGCTCAGGGACGGGTTCGACTGGCACCTGCAGCCACTGACTTACCTCAGCGTGGATGCGGCTGACCGGGATGCCCACGGCGGGGAGCACGCTCTGCGCCTGGATTTCACGGTGCCCGACAATTCCGAGTACGAGCCGGCGTATCAGTTCGTGCCGGTGATCGCGGGACAAACCTATCTGCTCTCCGCCTATGTACGCGCGGAGCACATTACCTCCGACAGCGGCCCGCGGCTGCAAGTGCAGGATCCGCAATGCCGAGGCTGCCTGGCCGTGGCCACCGAAGGCATAGTGGGGACCCGCGGCTGGCAGCGGGTGGAAGCGCAGTTCACCGCGCCGGCCTCGGCGGAAGTGATCCGGCTCTCCCTGTGGCGGCCGCGCAGCCGCTCCTTCCCCATGGAGATCAGCGGCCAGTTCTGGCTGGACGATGTCTCACTGCGCGCCATCTCCGCGGATGAAACCCAGGCCGCCGCAAGAGTTCCACAGCCATGACCAGCTTCTCCGCAGCGCCGAATTTCGCCTCGGCAAGCCTGCGGCCGGTTGCGACAGCGGGAATTGCCGCGCTGGTGGCGGTGTTGATGGCCGCGCCGCTGGCATTTGGCGCCGTGCAAAGCTGGGCATGGGCCGGCATGAGCATCGCCATCGTGCTGCTGGCGCTGGCCTGGGCGGTTGGGCGCGCGCGCGCTGCCAGCCTGACGTTGATGTGGTCTCCCTTGTTGATTCCTCTGATCGCAGCGCTGGGGCTGGCGCTGGTGCAATTGCTCGCCGGCTTGAGCATGGACGAGGCGGCCACCCGCGAGTCGGCGATGAAGCTGGTAGTTTATGCCCTGGAGTTTTTCCTGGTGCTGCAGTATTTCTCCCGCGCCTCTGCTCGCCTCTGGCGGCGCGTAGCCCTGGCGGTCAGCATCTATGCTTTCGCTCTCGCCCTGTTCGCCATCCTGCAGTTCTTCGCCAGCCCGGGACTTCTTTACGGCGTCATCAGGCCGCGCTGGGGCGGCTACATCTTCGGCCCCTACGTCAGTCACAACAACTATGCCGGGCTGATGGAGATGCTCATCCCGCTGGGCATAGGCCTGGCGCTTACTCTGCGCCCGCGGCATCCGGGACGGCCACTCGCGCTTTTTGCCGTGCTCATTCCCGTCGTCTCCGTCCTGCTCTGCGGCTCCCGCGGCGGAGTGATCGGGCTGCTCGCCGAATTTGCTTTCCTGGCTGTGGTTGTGTTTCGCGCGCAGCCTGCCTCTCTGGAACGCAACCGCGCGCTCATCGGCGGCTTCGCTGTCGCATTCCTGGCCGGCGCCTCCTTTTTCTGGCTGGACCCGGGAGGCGTCTGGCAGCGCTGGGAGCAACTGTCGGAATCCCGGGAACTGACCGCCAACCTGCGCCGCCAGCTTAGCGCCGACACGCTGCGCATGGCCCGCGCCCACTTGGCGTACGGAGTAGGGCTAGGCGCCTTTGCCGTCGCCTATCCCGCTTACCAGACGGTAGGCACCGACGATGTGATTGACTACGCCCACAACGACTATGCCCAGTTGCTGGCCGAAGGCGGCGCCGCCGCGGCAATTCTGACTGTGATTTCAATGGTTTTATTCTTCCGCCTGGCTTTCCGCAGGGTGCGAGGGCGGCTGCAGGAGCCCACGGGTTGGCTGCAGCTGGGCGCCGCCATAGGCGTCTGCGGGATTCTGGTGCACAGTCTGCTCGACTTCAACCTGCATATCCCGGCCAACGCCGCCTGGTTTGCCTTCTGCGCCGCGCTGGCCACGGCTCGTCCACACTCCGTTTTAGAAAGCGACCGTAGCTTGCCATGAGTTCCGCCGGGATTGAGGAAACTTCGCTGCTGTCCCCAACCCTGGGCCTCAGCCGCCCGGCAGCGCGCGCCGATTATTTTTCCAATCGCTTCGAAAGGTTGCACACGGCTACGCAAATTGCAGCTGACGCGGTCACGGTAGCGGCCGCGGTTCTCATCTCCTACAGCGCCTACCACACCCTGGGATGGGGCAAGCACGTCTACTATGCTCCGGACGTAATCGGCGGGGCTGCGGCCGGCTTTGCCGCGCTGTTTGTCCTCATGCTGGACCGCGACGGCGCCTACCGCCAGGGCAGCAGCCTGCTGCGCATTAAGGAAACCGAGAGAGCGTTGCGCGTCTCCTCGCAGGCTTTTCTGCTGACCTTTCCGGCAACCTTCTTCGCCGGACGCCTGTTCTCGCGCGGCTGGTTCGCGCTGGCCATGACGATCGTGCCGCTCTGCCTGATCGCGGAAAAGCAGCTGCTGTTCTTCCTGGTGCGGATGCTGCATAAAAAAGGCTACGGCATCCGCAAGACCGTGATCTATGGCGCCGGCTACACCGGCCGGCGCGTGTTTTCCGCCCTGGCACGGTCGCTCAAGCTGGGCCTGGCCCCGGTGGCGGTGGTGGATGACGACCCCGCCCTGGCCGGCCAGGCGGTGTATGAGTTCGACTACCAGAGGAAACGCCCGGTTCCCGTGGTCAGCGGGCCGGTGGACAGGAAGCTGCTGCTCGAACTCAATGCGGAGGTGCTGGTGGTGGCCATCCCTTCGCTGCTGCCGGAAAAGTTTATGCAGGCAGCGAGCGAAGCCGCGGCTGCCGGCGCCTCTGTGGCTTTTGTCCCTAACCAGGCGGTGCCCTCGGAGCTATGGACCCAGCATGTGGATGTGGATGGGCTGCTCCTGAGCTCGATTGCCGGTCCTGCGCCCAAGACTCTTTACGAGGTTAGCAAGCGCGCTTTTGACTTCGCCGCCGCCTCGGCGCTGCTGCTGCTGCTGTCGCCGCTTCTTCTGGCTATTGCCCTGCTGGTGCGCCTGGATTCTGCCGGACCAGTCCTGTTCCGGCAGCAGCGCGTGGGCAGACACGGGAAGCTCTTCCAAGTTTATAAGTTTCGCACCATGCACGCGGGTGCGCCCGCGTACTCGAAGTCACCCACCGCAGCCTGCGACCCCCGCATCACCTCCCTCGGCCGCTTCCTGCGGCGCAGCAGCCTGGACGAGCTGCCCCAGCTGCTGAATGTTCTGCAGGGAGAAATGTCGCTGGTGGGCCCGCGCCCGGAAATGCCCTTCCTGGTGGAAGGTTACTCGCCGCGCCACCGCCAGCGCCTGCAGGTGCTGCCCGGCATCACCGGGCTGTGGCAGCTGAGCGCCGACCGCGCCTTCCTCATCCACGAAAACATCCAGTACGACCTGTACTACATCCGCAATCGCAGTTTCTTTATGGACGTTGCCATCCTGCTGCACACCCTGGTGTTTGCCATGCGCGGCGTGTAGGAGACCGAGAAGCAAATGCGAAGCCACGCCGCCATCGCCGAGGTTCCCAGGCCGACGCTCCCGCCGCCGACTTTCGATGTGCTGGGCGTGCGGGTTGACGCGGTGCAAATTCCCCAGATGATCCGCCGCCTGGAGCAATGGATTGCCGAAGGCCCGCGCGGGCGCTACGTCACTCTGACCAACGTGCACGCCATCATGGAAGCGCAAGGCGAGCCCGCCTTCAGGCAGGTACTTAACGGGGCGGCCAGCGTCTGTCCCGACGGCATGCCCCTGGTGTGGATGGGACGGCGGGCAGGCTATGTCATGCCGCGGCGGGTCTATGGGCCTGACCTGCTGTGGGATTTCTGCCGGGCCACCGAGCGCCAGGGCTACTCCCACTTCTTTTATGGTGGCGGGCCGGGAATCGCCCGCCGCCTGGCCGCGGAACTTAAGGCGCGTTTCCCCGGCGTGCGGGTTGCGGGTTGTTATTCTCCGCCCTTCCGACCGCTCCCGGCGGAGGAAGACGGGGCCGTAGTACGCATGATCAACGCCGCCGCGCCCGACCTGCTGTGGGTGGGCTTGGGCTGTCCCAAGCAGGAATTCTGGATGCATGAGCACGCCGGCCGGCTGCGCGTGCCGGTGATGCTGGGCGTGGGCCAGGCCTTCGACATTTATGCCGGCAGCCTGCGCCAGGCGCCGCGCTGGATGCGGGAGCACGGCCTGGAGTGGCTGTTCCGCCTCTGCCGGGAGCCGCGCCGGCTGGGAAAAAGATACGTGCTTTACAACAGTTGGTTTGTGGCAGCGGCGGCGAGACAGATGCTGATGCAGCGAAGATGACGTTAGCGGTTTTCCGTTGCCGACCTTTGATTCAAACAGAAAAATGCAACTGAGAAGAGTAGTACGCCGGATATTCCATGGAGCGGGTTTCGAGGTTCGTCGTTTTCTGCCGGCGCAGTCTGAGTGGGCGGGCCTCTGTCGGATGCTAAGGACCCACGAGGTCACAGCGGTCTTCGACGTAGGCGCAAGTACGGGCGGTTTTGCGAGTCATCTGTTCGATGCCGGTTTTGACGGCCGAGTGATCTCCTTCGAACCGCTTACTCGCTCGCATGGCGAGTTGCTCCGGGCAGCGCGCGGCAATACACGATGGATTGTCGCCCCTCCGGTGGCGATAGGCTCTCAGCAAGGCACTGGCGCCATCAACATCTCAGCCCATGTGGGGTCTAGCTCACTCCTGCCCATGCTGAGCGCTCATCTCGCGGTGGTGCCATCTTCCGGATTCATTGGCAAAGAAATAGTGCAGGTCACAACCTTGGACGATGCGGCCTCGAATTTCCTAGCCGGGGACGAGGTAGTATTCATCAAGATTGATGTCCAAGGCTTCGAGAGCGAAGTCTTAAAGGGCGCACGACGGACCTTGGCCCGGGCTGCCGGTGTGCACATCGAGTTGTCTTTTGTGCCGCTGTACGAAGGCCAATCCCTTTTCCGGGATACGTGGGACCATCTGAGTAGCCTGGGTTTTGAACTTTGGGCGTTTTCTCCTGCGTTCACCGACAGCACCACAGGCCGAATGCTCCAGATTGACGGCGTGTTCTTCCGCGATGTCCGAGCGGCGTGACGATGCCGCGTATTACCGACAACACTCAGGCCAAGGCTCTGCAGTTTCGGTCTGACCTTTCAACGGCAACCGAACCGGTGAAATTCTATTACCTGCCCAACGAGCCTTATCCAAACTTTTTTCAGGTCGGGCCGCGCTGTGCTTTCGAAGCACTCGCGGCAGCTGGCCGGATATCCGAGCTTCGTGTCTTCTCCTTCCTCAAAGAGGCACAACGGCTCGGCGGTGATGCTGAGGTAGGACGCGAAATCCTCGCCGTACTGACCTCCTTCCAACCTGACATCCTCTTCTGGCAGCATGTTAGCGGCTTTAAATTGGAGCCTGAATTCGTGCAGTCGCTCCGGCAGACCTCGCCCAGGACCCTGCTGGTCTATCACGAAGGTGATGCATACGGTCGTATCCACAAGCGTTATCCTCCAGCCGCCCGCAGGTTTATCGGCAGCTTTGACTTGACCTTCCAAGTGGCACTGGGTCCAGCGCAGCGATTGAGCGAGGCAGTGGGCGCAAAGAGGGTTTACTGGACCCCGCATTCCTTCGATGCGGAACGCTTTCCCCCACTACCTGTCCCCTCCGCGCGCTCCCGCCAGCACGAGGCCATTATGATCGGGGATGTGGTACGCCGTATTCCCCGTATCTGGGAGTTGCCCGGTTCCGGCGACCGCTACCGGCTTGCCCTAAGGCTTTCCAAGTTGCTGGACAGCAAGTTTGCCGTCTATGGCACTGGCTGGAACATTCCTGGATGCAAGGGCCCGTTAGCATACGAGCAGCAACACCGGGCGATCCGCCAGGCCTGGGTTTCGGTGGGCTGGGACCACTTTCCCGGCCATGCTTACTATTTTTCTACCCGCCTTCCCATTGCTTTAGCGGCTGGCGTCCCCCACGTAAGCAGCTATCACCAAGGATACGAAACTGTCTTCCGCGGCTGTCCCGGTCTGATTCTCGCCAAGACCGTGCAGGAGGCGATTGACGGCACGCTCTATTTCCTCAGCCTCGATCGGCAAAAGCTCATTGACTTGGGCGCTGCCTGCCGTGACTTCGCATTTGAAAATTTCGAGGCCACCAGGGTCTACACCACAATCTTCGATAAATGCCTGGAACATCTGGCGGAGAAGACAGCGCGAGCACGCTCTTGCTAGTCGACTATTCGAGGGAACTGCGCTGGAGCTACATCGGATCCTTGACGCTCGGCGTTCTGCAGCTAGTCTCCACCAGCATCATGGCGCGGCTGCTGACGCCCGAAGACTTCGGCATCATGGCGGTGGTGCTGGTGCTGTCGCGCGCCATGGGCTACTTCGCCCAGTTCGGGGTGGCGCGCGCGCTGATCCAGAAAGAACACATAGACGAAGAGGAAATTCGAGGTGCATGGACCATCGCGTTCACCTGCGGGTTGGTGAGTGCCCTGGCAATGTTTGCGGGAGCAAGCTGGTTTGCACGTTTCTTTCACCAGGAGACGGCGACCGCCACGATCCAACTGTTCTCATTCAACTTCCTGCTGCAGGCCGCGGCGTTGACTCCGGCTGCGCTGCTGCGGCGCCGCCTGCGTATCAAACGACTGGCCGCTATCGAAACTTTTGCCTTCGTCATCGGGCAGTTTGTGCTGGGAGTGCCGGCCGCCTGCCTGGGCGCGGGTTATTGGGCGATTGTGCTTTCCATGCTGGGCCAGTCGCTGGTCCTGGCTGTGGGTTCCTTTGTTGCCGCCCCACATTCCTTGCGGCCGTCATTGAATTTCGCCCGCTACCGCAGCCTGGTGTCTTTTGGGGGCAAGGCATCCGGCGTCAGCGTTATCGAGTATCTGAGCGCTTCCGCTGATACTTTTACGCTGGGGAAAGTCGCCTCGGCCAGTTCGCTGGGCCTGTACAACCGCGCTTTCATGCTTATTAATCTTCCGCTGCAGTATCTGTCCGACGGACTGAAGAAGGTATTGTTCCCGGCACTGTCCCGCGAGCAGAACGATGCCGTGCGACTGCGGCAGTTGGTAGAGGATGCCATGCGCATCTTCTCAGCAGTGGTGATTCCGGTGGGAATTGGCGCGGCATTATCGGCGCGTGCCATCGTGCTCTCCGTTCTTGGCGACCAGTGGAACGATGCTATCCCCGTATTGCAGTGGCTTTGCCTGGCAGCGGTATTCAATTGCCTTTCCCACATTCCCGCTCTCTTGACCGAAGCGGTGGGGAAATTCGCAGCCAAGGCTTACGCCCAGGCGGCTGTGCTGGCAGCGATGGTGGTGGGCGTGTGTAGCGGCGCCAAGTATGGCATTGCGGCTGCGGCCATGGCCGTGGCCGCCGTGGAATGCTTCCGTTGCCTGGCGCTGCTGCTGGTCTGCACGCGCATGCTGCGATGTTCGCCGCTGCGCATGGCACGAGCCTGGATGCCTGGTGGAGGAGGCGGCATTGCCGTGGGGCTTATTGCTGCACTGATTGATCACTCGGCGGCCTTTTCTGAACTCCGCGCTGTCCGCCTTGCCTTGGCGATTGTCTGCTGCTCGTTGGTTCTCGTTGCCTACTATCGTGCGTTCTACCCCCAGTCCGTCCTGCATCCACTGAGTGCATTCGCCGGCATCGGCCGGGAGAGCTATGCCGGGCGCGCTGCAGCCGCCTGAAGCGCTTTGAAATCGCCGTGATGGAACTGTTGATCTGTTTTGGAGTACTCCTGGGCGTGGCTCTTGCGGCGCTTGCAGTGGCGCGCCGATTCGAACTTGGGGTAGCCCTGGTACTCGTCGCCCTGCTGCTCGACACCCTGTTTATGGAGGCAACGCCGGGAATAGACATTGGAGTGTGGGTATATCCCAAAGACGTGATCTTCTGCCTGCTTCTGTGTGCCGCCACGATTCGGCTGCTGCCCTGGCGCTGGCAACTGAGGCGTGCCCGGTGGATTGGCGTTCTGCTGCTCCTCATGTTCCTGCTGGCCTTTTTACGCGGCCTGCCGGAGTACAGCCTCAAGGCCGTAGGCAACGAGACCCGCGGTTACTTCCCGTTTCTAGTCGCCCTACTCTACTTTTCCAGCTTTAAGTACGATCGCAGACGCCAGTCCCGTTTAATAACGATCTGGCTCGCCGGCGGCGTTGCGCTTGGAATTGTTACCGTCTTTCGCTGGATAGCCGCCAATTTGGGCTTAAGTATCGCGAATCAGTGGGAAACGGTCGTGGGTGCTGGATCGATGCGAGTCATTCATTGCGCACACGGCTTCTATTTGGCCACTGCCTTTTTCTTCTCCTTGTACCAGTACTACACCAACTCCGGCCCCACCTGGCAGCGGCGGCTTTTCCTGGTGGTGGGACCGACGCTGGTTCTGCTGCAGCACCGCACGGTGTGGGTCGCGGTCATCCTGGGCATGCTGTGGCTCTGCGTGCGTGACGCCCGCTTTCGCACCCGCTTTACCATTGGCGTGGCCGCTTCGCTCGTGGTTGGAGCCCTGCTTACGCTGCTGCTGTTCGGATCGCAGGGGGAGACCACGCAGCGCTCTTTGCAGCGTTCCGCTTCCGACACGGGAACATTCGCCTGGCGGGTTGAGGGCTGGAAAGCGCTGCTGGCAGATAAAGCTCCGCCCGAAACCCTGCTGATCGGGCAACCCTTCGGCGCCGGCTTCGACCGCCATATCGAGGGGGGCACGACCTCTGTCTCGGCCCATAATTTTTACCTCGAAACCTTGATTCAGTTCGGGATTCCCGGCGTGCTGCTGCTCTTCGGCCTCTATGTCTGGAGCATCGGGCGTTTGCGTCGTGAGCCCAGAACCCCTCTCTATCCCGACTTCCGTTTGTGGCAGGCCTTCCTCGTGATGCATCTGTCATATTCGGTGACCTACTCGGTGAATTACGATCAGGCACTGCTGCTCGCGGTCGTCATCAGCGTGCTTTCCGACTGTTCCAGCACTGTGTCGCCCGCAATCATACGAACGCGTATCTGTCCTCTGTCTCATGCTCGCGCGAACTCCAACGGATTCACTAGCCATTTGCAGCCGGTGTGAAACCGGACCCAGCAAGAGTTGAAAACCTCAGCGGAGAACTGGATCGTCATTCCGGCCCACAACCGGAAGGCGCTGACTCTCGCCTGCCTCGATTCGCTTGCCAAGCAGAGTTTCAGCGACTTTGCTGTAGTCGTGGTGGATGACGGATCTACGGATGGCACCTCAGAAGCTATCCGGGAAAGTTTCCCCCAGGTGCACCTCATCCGCGGCTCCGGCGACCTGTGGTGGACGCGCGCCACCAACCTGGGCGTGCAGCATGCCCTCGAGCGCGGCGCAACCCGAGTGGTGACTCTCAACGACGATTTAGAGTGCGCGCCCGATTGGATAGACCGTCTTGTGCAGGCGGCCTCTTCCCGCCCCAACGCGCTGCTGGGCTGTGCTGCCTGCGATATTGCCACCGGCAAATTGACCCACAAGGGCACATGCATAGACTGGAAAACGGCCCGCTTCGACACTCCGGCACAGCCTACTGGCTCCGACCTGCTGGCGGTTTCCCACCTGCCCGGCCGCGGCATGCTGGTGCCGGACCAAGTCTTCCGGCAGATTGGATTATTTGATGCCAAGGGTCTGCCCCATTACGGCGCCGACTATGACTTCTCCCTGCGGGCGAAAGCGGCGGGCTTTGAGGTTTTTTGCGTGACCAATGCGCGCCTGTACAGCCACATGAAAGAATCGGGCGCCACAAAACTGTTCTTCCAGCGTTCGCTCGGCAACTATCTGCGCCATCTGTTCGGTAAAAAAGGCGGGGGCAATCTGGCCGTCTTCACCCGCCTCGCCTGGCGCCACTGTCCGCGCCGCTATCTGGCGGGCTTTTTTGCGCGCGGCATTGCCGCCCGCCTGGGCGGCTATCCCCTGGCATGGGTGCGGGAATGGCTGCATTAGCGTTCGGCAAGCGGTGGTATCTGCGGGTCACGGCCCGGCCGCTTCCGCTGGGACTGGCACCAGATCGCCGCGAAGATCTGCAGCGCCGGGTGCTGCGCGACCGACTGCGCCGCAGCCGTATCCTGGTCAACGTCAATATTGACGACTTTGCTCCCTATTGTTCTTCCGACGGGAGCATCGATTTGGGAGGCGATCCTCACGATGGACTTACCCGCGAACTGCAGGCTCTGCTCAAGGATTTTCCCGCCTTGCGACTGACGCTGTTTGTTATTCCCGACCTGCGCTTGGCCTCGTTCTCCCGGCAGCCATCGGCGGGCATCGCCGACGGCCGCAACGCGCAATGGCTCAACCACTATCGCGCCTGGTCGGAAGAAGGAAGGGTCGAGCTGGCGGCGCACGGGCTGCACCACCTGCAGACGGAAAACCGGCTTTTCCAGCGCCACATTGAGTTCGCTTTCAAGACCGGCTCCGAGGCGAATACTGCCGTGCGGAAAGCGGCGGCAATCTTTCTGCGGGCCGGCTTGCCGGTCACCGGTTTTCGCCCCCCGGGCTGGGGTCTTAATTGTGACCTGTCCCTACTGCGGGTTATTGCGGAAAGCGGGTTTGCTTATCTCGCCGGATCCTCCTTGGACGGCGGACTGAACCACGGCCGCCAGCGCGTGAGCAACTATTTCCCCACCCTGATCGGGGGCGTGCTGAACCTGCCACAGAATGTCCTGCTCGACTGGCCAAAGTCGCAGCTGTTCGGAACGGTGGATCGGATCATCCGGGCTAGAGGCATGGTCTCGATTAAAGCTCACACGCGGTGGAACGGGAGTCCCAACCAGCTGACTGCACCGGCGCTGGCTAAACTACGCTGGCTGCTGGCTGCCATCGCCCAACGCTACGGCGACGCGATCCAGTACGCCACGCTATACGACATCGCGATGATGGTGAGTCGTCAGCTGCAATCCCAACCGGCGGTTGGCGCATGAGCCGGGTACTGATCGTGAAAAGCAACCTCGAGCCCTTCCGAGTGCCCTTCTATGCGCGCCTGCAGGAGCGCTTGGCGAGGGAGGGGGTCGAACTGGAGGTGGCAGTGCCGCGGGCATGCTGCCCGCCGCAGCGGCCTCCCTGGCTGGCGCCGGTGTGGACTGCCCGCTTCTCCCTGGCCGGAAAGAAGGTCTGCTGGCAGGCGGTGAGCGCCCAGGCCCGGCGCGCCGACCTGGTGATCGTGCAGCAGGTGGCGCGCGAGCTGACCAACTACACTCTGCTCGTTTTCCGCCGCCAAGCAGGATTTAAGTTGGCTTTGTGGGGACATGGCACGGAATTTCAGCGCAGTTGGACCACGCCCCTCGCACAGTGGGTGAAATGGCGCTTGTTTTCCGGGATTGACTACTGGTTCGCCTACACGCCGGGCGTTGCCGAGATTGTTGCCCAAACCGGATATCCGCGCGAGCGAATCTGCACAGTTTTCAATTCCCTGGACACGGACGGCGAACAGCAGCTTCGGCGGCAGGTCACCGCCGAGCAAAGCGCGGCCCTGCGCCGCCGACTAGGCATGTCCTCCGCCGCCCGCCTGATCTGCTACTGCGGTTCGCTGTACAAGGCCAAGCGACTGGATATGCTCCTGGCAGCATGCCAGCTTCTGCGAGCATCCGGTGTGGATTTACACGTTGCGATCCTAGGGGGAGGGGCCGAAAAGAGATCCCTGGAGAAGCTTGCCAGCCGGGATCCCTGGTTACATCTCGCCGGGGCAATCCACGGTCGAGCCAAGGCGCTGTGGTTGAACGCGTCACAATGCGTGGTGATCCCAGGGGTGGTGGGTCTGGCCGTGGTGGATGCCTTTGTGCACGAATGTCCTCTGATCACAACCGACATTGCCGGCCACGGTCCAGAGATCGAATATCTGGTTGACCATGTCAATGGTCTAAAGGTCAGTAACGAGGTCTCCAGCCTGGCCACAGCCATCCGATCCGTGCTGGAAGACGCGACTCTCCGGGAACGTCTGCGGCGCGGATGCCGGGAAGCAGCTGCACAATTCACTCTGGCGAACATGGTCGAACATTTTGCGGCGGGGGTAGCTGCCGCGCTGCGTCTGCCGCGCCTCGCTGCCAGCGGAGCGATGGCAACACTGCAATAACCATCCGCGAGGTCGGCGATTCTATGCCTCTGGTCTCCATCATCATGGCGGCGAAGAACGAGGCCTCCCATATCGGCGAGGCCATCGAGAGCGTGTTGCGGCAAACCTACGATCATTGGGAACTGATCGTCATCGATGACCATTCCTCCGACCGCACTCCGGAGGTCGTTCGCTCCTTCCACCATCCGCGCGTCTTGCTGTATCGCGAACGCACCTCCGAACCCGGCGGACTTGCCTTCTCGCGCAACCTCGGCGCCCAACTCGCCCACGGCACTCTGATCGCCTACCAGGACGCGGACGACTATTCCTGGCCGTCGCGCATTGAGCGGCAGGTCGCGGAGGCCTTGGCGGGCGAGCGGCCCCGCGCCGTCGGCACCTGGGTGGAGCAGCGCACCGCCGCCAGCTCCCGCGTCTGCCAGTTTCCCGTAGGTCACGAGCAGATCGTGGCCGGCTTCCTCCGCCGCTATAACCGCGTCACCATCGTCGGCGGCACCACCCTGCTGCCCCGCAGCGTTGCCCAGGCCATCCCCTTGCGCCTGCGTTTCAAGTACCTGCAGGACTGGGATCAGCTGTGCCGAATTTATGAATCGGGGATGGTGGAGTTCCGCAATGTACCGGAGGTGTTGTACGTCTACAACGTCAGCCCCAAAGGCGCCAAGGCGCAGAAAGACTGGACCTGGTACAACATTTTCGAGCGCGCCTGCCGGGCTCGCCGCCGCACCGGCCTGCCGGAGTGGCTTTCCCTGGAGCAGTTCCGGGAACACCTGGCCCGTTCGCCGCGCGACTTTCTCTTCTGGCAGTCGCTGCGCCAGCTGCTCCGGTTGAAGGTGAGCGTGGAAATGCGTCTGGCGGACCCGTCACCTGGATTTTAAGCGTGCTTGCGCGCCTCGAGCATCGGTTGAGTGCCTGGCTGCGGCATACTCCCCGGCTGCGACTTGCCGCCCGGCGTGGCTATCAGTTCACGCTATGGGCCGCCAGCCGGCCGGACTCGACGCCGGGTTTGCTCACAGTAACGCGCGGCGAGGGCGAACACCTGGGCGGCTACTACGGCACGCCGCCCTGGGACTCGAGCGGGCGTTACCTGCTTACCCTGCTGGTATCGGCAGCCTTCCGGCATCCCCGCCCCGGTGAAACCGCGGAAATTCGCCTGATTGACTGTCACAACGGCTATGCTGCGCGCCCGCTGGCGGTGACGCGGGCCTGGAATCTGCAACAGGGCTGCATGCTGCAATGGCTGGGCCCCGATTTTTCCCGCCGAATCCTCTACAACGATTTCCGCGACGGCGCCTACTGCGCCGTCATCCTGGATCTTCCCTCGGGACGGGAGCAGGTCGTTCCCGCTCCGGCGTATGCAGTTTCCTGCGATGGGTCGCAGGCCCTGAGTCTCGATTTTTCCCGGCTCCATCGCATGCGCCCCGGTTACGGCTATAGCCACCTCCCCGATTCGACGGCCGGGCAGCTGTGTCCTAGCAGCCCCTGTATCTGGCGCCTTGACCTGGCGTGCGGGGTGGCTGCGCCCATCTTGTGTTATTCCGATTTGGCCGATTTTCAGTCCCGCCGGGAAATGCAGGGGGCGGAGCATAAAGTCAACCACTTGATGATCAGCCCGTCGGGCAAGCGCTTTCTGCTGCTGCACATTTGGCGTCGTGGCCCAAATGCCCGCTACCTCCGGCTGCTCACCGCTGACCTGGAGGGCGGGAATCTCTGCAGCCTGCTGGATGATGACCTGGTTTCCCACTGCTGCTACCGCGACGACGATCACATCCTGACATGGGCGCGCAAGTGTGGCCTGGGGGATGGCTACCTACTCTTAACCGACCGCAGCAGCCAGGCCCAGCCCCTCTGGCGGAGCGTGCTATCGCGCGACGGCCATCCCTCCTACTCCCCGGACGGCAGCTGGGTTGTGACCGACTCTTACCCGGACCGGCAACGCATTTCCCGCGTCTGGGTGGTATGCGTGGCCACGGGTGAAGTGCGCGAGGCAGCACGCGTTTTTACCCCTTTCCGCTACGAGGGCGAGGCCCGCTGCGACCTGCATCCCCGCTGGAGCCGCGACGGCAGGCGGATTTGTTTCGACGCGGCGTTTGAGGGCACCCGGCAATCCTATGTCGCCGCCAACCCCTTTCTGCCCGCCTGACGAAGCAAGAATCGCCGCCGTCGCCCCCGCGATTTCAGCCCGGCAGTGAGCCAGGACCACAAACCTGATTGCGCCACTATGTCTGCCAGAAGCCAGCTCAGCGACACCACGCCCACTGTGACCGTGATTATGCCGGCGCAGAATGAGGAGCGGTACATCGGTGCGGCCATTGAAAGCGTGCTTGGTCAGACGTACGATCGTTGGGAGCTTGTAGTTGTTGACGATCACTCAACCGACAGAACGGCCGAGATCGTTCGGTCCTTCAACGACTCGCGTATCAGGTTGTACCAAAAGAGCACAGAACCTCCCGGACGAGCCTTATCGAGAAACATCGGCATCAGCATGGCGCGAGGAAGCTTCATTGCCTATCACGATGCTGACGACTATTCCCGCCCCACAAGGATCGAGTTGCAGGTAAAGGAAGCCCTCGCCGGGATCGGGCCGCGCGCAGTTGGCACTTGGGTCGAACAGCTTTCAGCCGCGGGTCCTCGGATCCGAGAACTCCCGACCTCGCACGACCAGATCGTAGCTGGTTTCGGTCGCCGCTATAAGCGGGTCACGATTGTTGCTGGCACGTTGTTGCTGCCGCGCAGTGTAGCTGTGGCAATTCCTCTGCGCGTCCGTTTCAGATACCTGGAAGATTGGGACCAGCTCTGCCGTATTCACGAAGCACAAAGGGTTGAATTCCGCAATGTTCCCCAGGTCCTGTACATCTACAACATCAGGCCGAAAGGATCTAAGTGCCAACAAGATTGGGCCTGCTACAACGTTTTTGAACGTGCCTGCCGGGCCCGCCGTCAGGCCGGCCTCATGGAGTGGGACTCCCTGGAACAGTTCGAAGCTTACCTGGCGGGTTCGACGCGAGAGTTCCTGTATTGGCGCACTTTCCGGCAGTTGCTCCGTCTAAAAGCAAATATCGAGATGCGCCTGGCTGGATCGTTGGCGCCAACCCGAACATGGCATCTTGTGTAATTAATCTGCTGACCTGACCGGACTCTCCGATTTTGAGTTTCAATCTCATTCCCCGTACCCAGCCTTGATGTTCGCTGGTCCTGAGAACCATTCGCGCGAAGTATTGGAGGTGTACCTTGAACCGCGCTCTTATTACCGGCATCACCGGCCAGGATGGTTCCTACCTGGCGGAATTCCTGCTGGCCAAAGGCTACGAAGTCCACGGCGTCGTGCGCCGGGCCAGCAGTTTCAACACCCAGCGCCTGGACCACATATATGAAGACCCGCACTATCCCGGCGCGCGCCTGTTTCTGCATTATGGCGATCTGGGGCAGACGGAACAGTTTAGCCATCTGATTTACCACCTTCAGCCGCAGGAGATTTATCACCTGGGCGCGCAGAGCCATGTGCAGGTAAGCTTTCAGACTCCGACCTACACTGGCGACATCACCGGCCTGGGGGCCACGCGCATCCTGGAAGCCATCCGCGGCAGCGGCGTGCAGGCTCGGTACTATCAGGCCAGCTCGTCGGAAATGTTCGGCGCGGCCCCGCCGCCCCAGAACGAGATGACCCCATTTCATCCTCGCAGCCCGTACGGTGTGGCCAAGTTGTATGCCTACTGGATGACGGTGAACTATCGCGAAGCCCACAACGTTTTCGCGGTGAACGGAATTCTCTTCAACCACGAGAGTCCGCGGCGCGGCCAGACATTTGTGACCCGCAAGATCACGCGCGCGGTCGCCCACATCCGCGCCGGCCTGCAGAACAAGCTTTACCTCGGGAATCTGCAGGCCCGGCGCGACTGGGGCTACGCCCCGGAGTATGTCGAGGCCATGTGGCAGATGCTGCAGCAGGATGAGCCGGGAGATTACGTCCTGGGTACAGGCGAGTCGCACAGCGTGGAGGAATTTGTCAGCGAGGCTTTCGCCTATGCCGGGCTCGACTGGCGCCAGTACGTGGCCCTGGATCCGCGTTACCAACGGGCTGCGGAAGTTGATTTTCTGCTGGCCGATGGCAGCAAGGCCCGCGGGGAACTGGGCTGGGAGCCCAAGGTTACGTTCCGCGACCTGGTGCGCATTATGGTGGACGCCGACCTGCAGGAAGTCGGCTTGCATCCCGAGGGCGAAGGCTTCCGCATCCTGGAAGAGAATTTTGGCCGCTGGCACCAATGGGAGAATGCGGTTTCCCGGGCCATCGCCGCCCCCGCTCGAGTCTCAGACTGACGACGGACGATTCACGCCATTCCCACCGCTTCCATCCGGCTGCTGGGCAGCACATCTCCGCGAATTAAAACTCTAGGGAGGTTTTTCGATGAAGAAGGCACTTGTATGTGGCGCCGGCGGATTTATTGGCGGCCACCTGGTCAAAAAATTAAAGCATGAGGGTTATTGGGTCCGCGGCGTGGATATCAAGGCGCATGAGTTCTCGCCCAATGTCGCGGACGAGTTTCTGCTCCTCGATTTGCGGGAGCAGCGCAATTGCCAAGCCGCAATGAGCGTTCCCGGAGCGCGACTGGATGAGGTGTACCAGCTCGCCGCCGACATGGGCGGCATGGGTTTTATTCACTCCGCCGAATGCGAAATCATGCACAACAGCGCGCTCATCAACGTTTACATGACGCACACGGCCGCGGAGCTGGGCATTCCACGCTATTTCTTTTCCTCCTCGGTGTGCGTCTACCGCGACATGCGGCCCGGCGAGCCGGAGATGACCGAAGCCGAAGCCATTCCCGCCCACCCCGATAACGAATATGGCTGGGAAAAGCTCTACGCCGAGCGCATGGCCATGGCCTACGAGCGCCGCTATGGCATGCAGGTACGCATTGCCCGTTTTCAGAACTGCTATGGCGCCGAGGGGGCCTGGCGCGGCGGCCGGGAAAAGGCGCCGGCGGCAATCTGTCGCAAAGTGGCCGAAGCGGATGATGGCGGCGCCATCGAAGTCTGGGGTGATGGCAGCGCCATCCGCTCCTACACTCACGTGAGCGACATGGTGGACGGAATCTATCTCCTCATGCACTCTGATCTGCACGGCGCCGTGAACATCGGCTGCCCGCAATATGTTTCCGTCAACGAATTGGTGGGCACCGTGGCCAGGGTAGCTGGCAAACCCATCAACATCCGGCACGTGGATGGTCCCGTGGGCGTGCAGTCCCGAAACTTCAGCAACGTCAGGATCTACTCGCTGGGTTGGCGGCCCAAGGTGTTTCTGGAAGAGGGCATCGCGCTGACCTATCCGTGGATCGCGGCTCAGGTTCGGGCCGCGGCGCAGGCAGCAGACACGGTCACGGGCGTCGTCTGTCCGGATTTCGAGTGCTGCTAAAAGCGGGACGTGATTGCCTGCGGCTGACTTAGCGCAAGCTCGCGCTCAGGAAGCGAATGTAGTAAACCAGTACTACGGCGCCGCAGATTGACGCCGGAGAGTTCACAACAGGGCACGCCTGAAGCGTGCCCTTTTTGTTTGCCCGTAAAGCCTCAACGCACTGCTCGACATGCGCTGTAGTGTGCCAACCAACCGAAAACCTTCACTTCTTGAAGCTGTAATGGCCTGTGTTCGACCCCACGCCCTCAGCCAGGCGTTCCAAGATGTGGTAGCGGCCGTGCACGTCCCAGAACATGCCCGTGAATTTCAGGGCGAAAGGCGTGACCAGGTTCGCGGCCAGCCCGATGATTTCCGATTGCAGTTCCGAGCCGGTCGTGCCCCCAACCGAATTCATCTTGCGCTCCAGCACCGAGCGGCAGAAAGCTCCCCGGTCAGCAGGTGGATCATTGCCGTCCCATTTGCCTGCCGCGCAGGACACCGCCATCTCGGTCACCGTTCCTGCCTGTAGCTCCTTGGCCAGGCGCGGGTCCTTGAGCTTCAGGTTCCAGCCTTTGGCGGACTCAATTGCCTTTTTGGCGTCGGAATTCTCTTCCACCTTCTTCACCCACTCAATGCTCGCCGCGATCGCCGTATTCACCGCCAGTTGCTGGTGAGCCAGATCCGAGGCATCATCGCCGCGCGCCGGAACTGCGCCCGCATTGTGATACTGCGCTTGCGACCGCAGAGGCTCGCCGGGAGTCTCGACCTCGGTGTACATCAGCCGCGAGTTGTCGTGGTTCATGTGCGTGTGGGTATTGAGCGCGCCAGGTACCGGCGGATAAATGCCCGAGGTCACATGAAAAGGCCACTTGTCCGGCTTGTCATGCTTGCTGCGGAATTCGAACCAGGTGGGAGCACGGAAGTCGCCTGAGGCCAGCTTTACCATTGTGACGTCCGTCTTGTTGAAGTCGTTGTGGATCCAGTCCGAGTGACTGTAAAAATCCTGCACCGCGTGCAGCGAAGCCCCCAGCGTAACCAGCGTGAGCACCTTGCGCGTGCGGTCGTCCACCTTCAGCTTGTTGTAATCGGCGAGCAGCGACTGCGTGCTGTGCAGCAGGTGCGTGAACAGGTAGTCGAAGTCTGAGTTGCGCTGGAAATCGCTGCTCAGATTGTCGAAATGAAGAAAAATGGCCGCGCCCCGCACCTGCGGGTTGTCCGCCCCGTATTGCGTCAGCGCCGCCAGTTGCTGGCCCTTGAGATTTTTGGACGCGTACTCGGAGACGGGGCCAAAGAAATCAGGCGAGAAGTCGCCCAGTTGCATGATCTTCCATGCGTCCTCGGCGAAACCAAACTGCTCGCCCACTTTCTGGCTGCATTGCGAATGCCAATAGGTATCGAAGCCCGCTGCTGGAGAAACCAGGAACGACGCCAGCGCCAGCATGGCCAAAATTTTTCGCGTCATGGTGCACCTGTGAACACGCGTGGGCCAGGAGGAGCACGCCGGCTCCCCTTGGCGACACGGCGTCCCTAGATTGTATGCCGGGACTGGGAAACTGCATGCGTCAAAACGCAACCGCCTCTTCGGTCCCGCTGTGACCCGGGAATTGTCTGGTCATTTACAATTCTTCGCCGGAGGGATTTCATGTCCAATCTCAAGGTCCTGGCAAATTCTCGAAGTGGAGCAGTCGTGCTGGCGTGCCTCATACTGCTCGCCACTCTGCCGGCATATTCAAAGGATAAAAATTCTTCGCCGGCGAACTCGGTGCAGGCGCTCTTGGGGCGCTGGGACCTGACCTTGAAGACTCAGCAACGTGAATATCCGTCCTGGCTGGAACTGGCGGAGGAGAATGGTCAGCTTAAAGCGCTCTTCGTCAGCCGCTGGGGAAATGCCCGCCCGTTGCCCAAAGTCGAGTTTGCCAATGGCCGGCTCACCTTCGTCTCCCCCAAACAGGAGGAAGACAGAAAAGATGACATGGTGTTTACGGGCAGTTTGTCCGGCAACAGGTTAGTGGGAACAACCACCGGACCTGACAGCACTCCCTGGCAGTGGACTGGCGTGCGTGCGCCGTCTCTCAAGCGCACCAGCGCTCCACACTGGGGGAAGCCGGTGCAGTTGTTCAACGGCAAGGATTTGACCGGCTGGCACCCCAGCGACCCCAAGCTGCCTGCCTGGAAGGTGGAAAA
>DATEGM010000261.1:0-2569 GCA_035280085.1 Terriglobales bacterium | reverse complement strand
CGCAGCCCGCGACGTGGCCCGCGCCGAGCAGGTTTTTTCCGACTACGACCAACTGCAGCGCTCCGGGTTCGTCTTCAATAACGGCGACCTGGGCAGCATGCTGCGCATTGTGATTAACGATGCCAACGCCACCCTGCGCGGGCTGGCGGACGCCGGCAAGCAGCGTTCTTTCGGCGGCCGCACGGTACAACCCAAGAGCATCAACCAGCGGCGCTACCTGGAAGCCATTGAAAAACATGACATGGTCTTCGGCATCGGCCCCGCCGGTACGGGCAAGACTTACCTCGCGGTGGCCATGGCTATTTCCGCGCTGCTGGCCAAGCGGGTGAACCGCATCATCCTGGCCCGCCCCGCGGTCGAGGCCGGCGAGCGCCTGGGTTTCCTGCCCGGCACCCTGCAGGAAAAGGTGGACCCCTACCTGCGCCCGCTCTACGACGCGCTGTACGACATGCTGGACCCGGAGAAGGTGGACCGCTACCTGGAGAAGAACGTGATCGAGATCGCGCCAATCGCCTTCATGCGCGGGCGCACGCTCAACGACTCCTTCGTCATTCTCGATGAGGCGCAGAACACCACCTCCGAGCAGATGAAGATGTTTGTCACCCGCCTGGGCTTCAACTCCAAGGCGGTAATTACCGGCGACGTCACGCAGATTGACCTGCCCAACTACCGGCGCAGCGGGCTGCTGGAGGCGCTCGACATCCTGAAAAACGTGGACGGGCTGTCCTTCATCTGGTTCGACGAGAGCGACGTGGTGCGCCACCAGTTGGTGCAGCGCATTATCCGGGCCTACGACGAGCACAAGGCCAAGGTGGCCGAAGACCAGATGTCGCTTTCGCTGGAAGGCAAGGGCGGCAACGGCAATGGCAAGAGCGCCGCGCCGGCGGGAGAAAAGGAGCACGCCGCCGAGCCGGCCGAAGAATAAATCAGCAAGCTGGCATGGGAGGGTCCAGTCGCGGCTCTCCCCTTTGTTTTTGGACGCCTGTGATAATTCTCAAGAAAAATCTGCCGGGCGCCACCAGCACCATGCTGGGGCGTTTTCTGGCGCGGGCCCAGCGTGCTGCCGGGCTGCGAGGCGAAGTGAACGTCCTAATTGCGGGCAGCCGCGAAATTCGCCAGCTCAACCAGCGCTACCGCGGCCAGGACAAGGCCACCGACGTGCTGTCGTTTCCGAGCGACGGTGGGGCAGGGAAGGGCTTTGCCGGCGACATTGCCATTTCCGCCGACTTGGCCGCGCAGAGCGCGCGCCGGTTTGGCCACGCTCCCGCCGAGGAACTGAAAATTTTGTTGCTGCATGGGGTCCTGCATCTGGCGGGATATGACCACGAGCGCGACAATGGACGCATGGCGGGGAGGGAAGAACGCTTGCGTACTCAGCTGGGGTTGCCCACGGCGCTGATTGCCCGCAGCGCTGACGATGACGCCCGCCCGGAACAGTTGCGGCCCTGCTACTGCCCGCGGCGGAAGGAGCGAGGCTGATGAGCGTTATCGCCCTTCCCATCGTGCTCATGCTGGGCGTGCTGACGCTGGTTTCCTACGTGGAACGGCTCTACACGGAGATTGGCAAATTTCTCTCCCGGGAATTCCAGGACAACATTGACGTTTTTGAGCAGCGAGTTGAGCCGCGGCTGAAGGTGAGCCGCAGCCGCGCTGCTCTTTCCATGGCGGTGCTTACGCAGCTCAGCATGGCCGCCATCGCGCTCATGGTCGGCTATGCCGTTTTCCATGAGAAGGGCTGGAATACGCCCGAGATCATTCAGGCCACCCTCAGCCTGGTGCTGATTGTGATTGTCTGCAACCGGCTGCTGCCGTTCGTTTTCTTCTCCCGCACCAAGGGCACGTGGCTGGTCTCGCTGGTGCCGTTGCTGCGCCTGCTCATCTACGTGGTGATGCCGGTAACTCTCGTGATCGGCTTCTGCCAGTCGGTGGCGTCGCTCACCCGTGAGCACGCGGAAGAGACGCCCGACCATCCGGCGGAAGCAGTGGATGCCCTGATTGAAGCGGGCCAGGAGGAAGGCATCCTGCAGGAGGCCGACCGCGAGCTCATCCAGTCGGTGGTGCAATTCGGCGACAAGACCGCGCGCGAGGCCATGACGCCGCGTCCGGAGATGGTGGCGGTGCCGGTGGATACGACGGTGGAGAAATTCCTGGAGATGCTGCGCGTGCGCCGCTTCTCCCGCGTGCCCGTGTATGAAGGTTCTCTGGACAACATCAAGGGCATTATTTTCGTTCATGACCTGTTGCAGATTTCTGATGCCGATGCGCCTACGCGGACGGTAGGCAGCCTGATGCACACCGACACTTACTTCGTGCCCGAGAGCAAGCGCACCAGCGAAATGCTGCGCGACATGCAGAAAAACAATATCCGCATGGCCATTGTGATTGACGAATACGGTGGTGTCGCTGGTCTGGTCACTATTGAAGATTTGGTGGAAGAAATTGTGGGCGAAATCCGCGACGAGCACGAAACCAAAGCCGATATTGTGCGCGAGGCCGACAACTCCTACCTGGTACCCGGCAACGTGGACGTGGACCGGCTCGACCAGTTGTTCGGTGTGCGCCTGGATGG
>DATEGM010000260.1:0-4950 GCA_035280085.1 Terriglobales bacterium | reverse complement strand
GTGGCTTCCTGGGGCGTGAGCTTGAGCGTCTCAAAAAAATCCCGCGCCTGCTCCACAGTCAAGGCGCAGATCTGGCAGACGTCCTTGCCACCGACCTTCACCTGGCGGGCTTCCGGCCGCAGCCTCGTGCCGCCGCAGGTGGAGCATTGCGAGTAACCGCGGTATCGGCTGAGGAACACGCGGACGTGCAACTTGTATTTCTTGCGCTCCAGGTGGGCGAAAAAGCCCCGAATGCCCGGGTAGCGGCCTTCGCCGTCAATGATCACCTGTTGTTGCTCGGGGTCGAGCTCCGCCCAGGGGACGTCCATGGGAATGCCGCGCTGCTTGGCGAAACGCTTGAGCTCGGCCTGCAGGGGTCGGTACTTGGGCTTGGTCCAGGGCTCGACTGGGCCTTCGGCGATGGTGCGGGTTTTGTCGGGAATCACCAGGTCGAGGTCGAAATCAATGGTGTTGCCGAAACCCTGGCAGCGCGGGCATGCACCATAGGGGTTGTTAAAAGAGAACAGGCGGGGCTCGGGCTCCTCCAGCCGCAGGTGGCAGCGTTTGCACTCGAAGCGCTGGGCAAAGCGCAGGGTCTGTGGCGATTCCGGTTCGCGGGGCGCGGTCTGGAAAATCACTTCGCCGGCCTCGCGGTAGCCGGTTTCAACCGCGTCGACGATGCGGGAGCGGGAATCTGATGCCACGGCAATGCGGTCCACCAGCACGAAGACAGGCTGGGAGAAGTCAATATCGAGCAGCGATTCGGGAGTGGAGAACTCGAAAGTTTGGCCGTTCTGAAACAGGCGGTTGAAGCCGCGCTTGCGCAGCTCGAACAGGCGAGCTTTGACCAGGTCTGTGGCGACGCTGTCCGTACGTGGGCGGGACGCCCGCGCGACACCGGACGCTGCAGACGCGTTGCTCTTCTTTGCACGGCGTTTCTTTTCGGGCGTGGCAGGGGCCCCTCCGGCCTGCAGCGGGAACAGCACATTCAACCGCGTTCCTTCGCCCAAGGCGACAATAGCGTCGGCCACCTCGTCCACTGTGTCTTTCTTCACCTCGGCGCCGCACTCCAGGCAGTAGGTGCGGCCTACGCGGGCAAACAGAAGGCGCAGGTAGTCGTAAATTTCGGTGGCGGTGGCCACGGTGGAGCGCGGGTTGCGCGTGGTGTTCTTTTGGCGAATGGCAACCGCCGGAGCAATACCGTCAATCACGTCGGCGTCGGGCTTTTCAATGCGCTCCAGGAACTGGCGGGCGTAGGCGGAAAGCGACTCCACGTAGCGGCGCTGGCCCTCCGCGTATATGGTGTCGAACACCAGCGACGACTTGCCGGAGCCGGAGACGCCCGTCACCACGGTCAAGGTGTTGTGCGGGATCTCAAAATCAATGTTCTTGAGATTGTGGACCCGGGCACCGCGAACAATGATGCTGTCGTTTGACATCGGCAGGACTGTACTCGACCCTGCAGCCCTCTGACACGCCGGCCTCACACTACGGCCTTGGTGAGCGCTGCAGAATCTTTTGATTATAAATTGTCGAAGGAGGCAGGCTCAATGGTGGCCGAGTAGTGTCGGTGCGCATGATCTCGTGTGCAGTGCCGCCCAATTTGGCCCTCGAGTAGAGACGTTGCTTGCAACGTCTCAGGAGACGTAACGAGTTACGTCTCTACTACTGTTACTTGCAAGCTGCAGTGAGGGTCTGTTCCGTCGCGGGCGGTGGCCCACGCCACGATCGATGAAGGCAGGCCAGTCTCGTAGAGACCGTATGAGAGTAGCCCGCCAGTTTACTGGCGGGAATGCGCCGATTGGCATGGTCTAGTCCCGTAGGGACGGCTGAAATTCTTCAGTCGTCCTTACAGGACTCTCATTTTCGGCCGTTGATTCCCGCCACTGAAGTGGCGGGCTACTTTCATGACGTCCCCTTCGGGACGTCTAACACGTGTGGGCACGGGGCTTCGCCCCGTGCAGGGCGGGGCAGAGCCCCGCCTGCACACATTTCGCTTAGACCTTTTGGGTTTCTTCTTCTTCCACCTGCTGGTCGCGTTTGCGGGCGTACACAAACCCCGCGCCGATCAGGATGGACATCATGCCCACGGGAGGCACCAGGAGCACGGCCACGCCCTTGGTGAGCGCCTTCTGGCTCTTGGGCGTTGTGCCGAGGGCGGACATGTAACACATGGCGCACCCCTGGGCGAATGCGGGCGCGGCCCACAGTGCCAGGGAAAATCCGAGAATGGCCAAGCGCAGCTTCATTTTGCGCCCTTCATCTTACACCCAGGCTCAGAATGCGGAAGGCATCGGCGAAGAAAACGAACATGAGCGTCAGGCAGACCACCAGGGCCACCATCAGCACCCACTTCATGCGCGCAATTTCAAACTTCAGGTGCATGAAGTAGAAGATAATCAGCGCCGACTTGATCACCGACAGTCCCATCAGCACTTCCAGCATGCGGATGGGCGCAAACACCTGGTCGTAGGTGAGCACCACCTCAACGCCGGTCAGAATCAGCAGCGCCACCCAGACAAAGTAGTAGGGCGTCCTGCTTTCCTCATGGACTGCAACACCCGGTTTCAGGGCTACATCATGCATGGTCGTTTTGGCTCCGCGAAGCAGAGTGCGTTACACCACCTTGGTGGACATCAGGTAGACCAGGGGGAAGATGAACATCCACACCAGGTCCACGAAGTGCCAGTACAGGCCGGCAATTTCCACATCGTGCGCGTCGTAAACTTTTGGTTTCAGAACCAGAATGACGGCGGAAACCACGGCCACCAGCAGCAGCACGTGAATGCCGATGTGGAACACGTTGGTGGCCGGGGTCAGCAGCCATCCCAGCAGCCAGATGCCCAGCAGAATAGGCAGCCACTTCTTGCGCAGCGCCACCACGCCCAGGTAACAGACGCCGATGGTCACGTGCAGCATGTGCATGCCGGTGAGGGTAAAGAAGGTGCCGCCGAACTGAGGAACATTTTTCGCCCAGGGATTGCTGAAGGGCCGCAGGCCCTCGGTGATCAGCCCGCTCCACTCCTTCGCGTGCAATACCACGAACAGTGCGCCGAAGAACATGGTGGCTAGCAGCCACTTAACCGTGGCCTTGTGGTCGCCCTTTTTAGAAGCCAACACGCCCAGCACCATGGTCAGCGAGCTGGAGAGCAAGCAGACGGTCATGATGGTGGCGTTGACGATGCTGGCTTTGCCGAAGGGCGTGGGCCAGTTGGGCGTAGAGACGCGACCATAAGAGTAAGCAAACAGCAGCGCGCCGAAGGTTAGGGAATCGGAAAGCAGGAACAGCCACATTCCGATTTTCTTGGAATAGGTGCCGAACAGCGACGGCTCATAAGCTCCCGCTACGCTGTGTTGCACCGCAACATCGGCCATTGTGCCAGCCTCCTCGCGTTAACGCGCAATTTCCAGCAGGGCGAAAATGTACAGCCACAACAAAGCCATAAAGTGCCAGTACCAGGCCGTGACGTCCACCACGATGTGGCGCGCCTCCGGCGGCCGCTTCATCCACACCGTGATTCCGGCATAAGTAAGCGCAATCACGCCGCCCAGCAGGTGCAGAGCGTGCGCTCCCGTCAGCAGGTAAAAGAACGAGCTGCTGGGATTGCTGGACATGAAGAAGCCGCTCATTTCCATCTGCCGCCAGGCGAGCACCTGGCCCGCCAGAAAGCCGATACCCAGCGCCACGGTGACGCCCAGCCAGGGGAAGCCCGTTTCCTCGTCGTTAGCAATTCCCGGCATAGCCGTCACGGGTGCGATCACCGCTAGCCGCGATGCCTGGCGGCGGGCAAATTCCATCGTGATGCTGCTCACCAGCAGAAAGCAGGTGTTGATCAGCAGCAGCAGCGTGGGAAGGCGCAGCGGTGCCCAATCGTTGATGTAGCTGTTGGTCCGCAGGTCCCAGGAAGAGAGGCCCTGGCGCACCAGGTAGGCGCTGCTGAAGGCCACGAACAGCATCACGATGGGCGCAATGCCCACCGCCAGCCCCAGGCGGCACCGGCGCAGGCGTTCTCCGTAATCCGGAGACTCGTCGCCGCGCCCTCCGCCGCCACCGCCTCCGGGGTAGTGGGGAATGTCCCCACCCCCGCCGCGACGGGATTTGGGCTGCTTTACCGTTAAAGTCGGGGTCAATGTGGCCATACCGATCTAGTGCGCAGGCACGGGCGCCGGATCGGTCTGCATGATGTAGTCCTTGGCCGCGCCCGGCACGCTGTACTCATAAGGTCCGTGATAAACCACCGGCGTAACCCCGCCAAAGTTGTCGTGCGGCGGCGGCGTGGCCGTGGTCCACTCCAGGGTTGTGGCTTCCCAGGGATTCTGTTCAGCCTTCGTGCCCTTCTTCATGCTCCAGAAGAGGTTAAAGAGGAAGATGAGCTGGGCGGTTACGGTGATGATCGCGGCGTAGGTGATGAACTTGTGCACCGGCATGAGCGGCGCCAGGTACTTGAGCTCGGTGAACTGCGAGTAGCGCCGCGGATTGCCCGCCATGCCCAGGTAGTGCATAGGCATGAAGATGCAATACGTGCCGATGAAGGTGATCACGAAATGCAGCTTGCCCAGGCTGTCGTTCATCATCCGCCCGTACATCTTGGGGAACCAGTAATAAGTTGCGGCGAATATCCCGAAGATGGCCGCTACTCCCATAATCAGGTGGAAGTGGCCGACTACGAAATAAGTGTCGTGCAGCGGAATATCAATAGCCGGCTGCGCCAGGAAGGGGCCGCTCAACCCGCCGGAAACAAACAGGGAAACGAAGCCAATGGCGAACAGCATGGGCGCGGTAAAGCGGATCTTGCCCTTCCACATGGTGCCCAGCCAGTTGAAGGTCTTGATCGCGGAGGGTACGCCGATGGCCATGGTCATGAAGGAGAAAGCAAAGGCCGAGTAGGGGCTCATGCCGCTCATGAACATGTGGTGGCCCCAGACCATGAATCCGAGGATACCGATCGCCATCATGGCGTACACCATCGC
>DATEGM010000259.1:0-2574 GCA_035280085.1 Terriglobales bacterium | reverse complement strand
CGATGTGGTCACCATTCTCCCCGATGCTGCCGTGCGCGTGGCGCTGCTGGATTTCGAGACGTTGCCGGAGAAGCGCGAAGAGGCCGAGGCGGTAGTGCGCTTCCGCCTGAAAAAGTCGCTGCCTTTTGATGTGGACAAAGCCCGCGTTTCCTACCAGGTGCAGCCCGGCAGTTCCAGCAAGGAACTGAAGGTGATTGCCGCCGTGGCGCTGGCCGGCGTGCTGGACGAATACGAAGCCGCCTTTCGCGACAGCGGTTATGCTCCGGGTGTGGTCCTGCCCTCCATGCTGGCGGCGCTGGGCGCCGTGGATGCCGCCCGCCCCACCCTGGTGGTGAAGGTAGATCCGCTCACCACCAGCATTGCCATCATGGAACGGCAGCAACTCCTGCTGTTTCGGACCCTGGAAAATGCGCGCGGGCTGAGCATTACGGGAGAGCAACTGGCGGAAGATGTTTATCCTTCGGTGGTGTTTTTTCAGGACACTTACAAACTGGACGTAGAGCGCGTTTACGTGGCTGGTTTGCCCCATTCCGAAGTGGCGCTCGAGAGCCTGCACGCGCAAACCGGGGTGGAAGTGCAGGAACTGGCGGGAGCCGAACCGGTAAGCGGATTCGACGGGTCGCCGTCACAACTTGCGGGCGTTTCAGGAGCCTTGTTGTCGTAAGCCATGCGCATCACTATCAATCTCGGCAGCCAGCCTTTCGAAGACGCCCAGCGTTTTGTGCGCCAGTGGACCCTTACCTTGGGTTTGGTGGGCCTGCTGACGCTGGTGCTGGTGGTGGGAGCTGTGCTCCGGCTCCGTTCCTGGAGCGTGGAAGAGCGCCGCATACACGACCTGCAGGCGCAAATGGCGCAAGGCGACCGTGAAATCGGGCAGGCGGAAGCTTTCCTCAACCGCCCGGAAAACCGGGACACGCGCGACAAGTCCCTTATCCTGAACGACCTGATCGCGCGCAAGGCGTTCTCCTGGACGGAGGTATTCTCCGACCTGGAGCGCATTATGCCGCCGCATCTGCACGTTGTTTCGATTCGTCCGGAACTGACGCCGGATAACCAGCTGGCGCTGCGCATGATGGTGGCAGGAGAATCGCGGGAGCGCGCTCTGGAACTGGTGCGCCACATGGAAAAGTCGCCGCGGTTCCGGCAGCCGCAAATCGTGGCCGAAGCCCGGCAAGAACAGCCGCAGGATCCGGGTGACCGGGTGCAATTCGATATCACCGCGCTCTACGCAGCCGAAATTACGCAGCAGGCGCCCTCGTCCGGCACGCCAGCGTCGGCGTCGCAGGGAGGCTTCTGATGAACGACGTGCGGCAATTGCGCAAGCGGCTGACCGTGGTTCTGGCTGTGCTGCTGGGCCTGGACCTGATCTGCGCCGTGATTCTGCTCTCGCCCCTGGGGCGCTCCCGCCAGTCTGATATTGAGGCGCTGCAGGCCCAACTCCGGTTCAAGACGCAGCAGGTGCAACCCTTGCGCGGCCTGGACAAGAAAGTGCTGGTGGCCAAGCAGCAGATTGCCGACTTCTACCGCGACCGCCTGCCTTCGGACTACTCGGCCATCGCGGAAGAAATGGGCAAGGTGGCCGACCAGAACGGCACCAACATCGCGCAGGTGAAATATCACCTGGAGGATGAGGAAGGCGGCGGTTTGCGGCCCATCAGCATCGAGTCGCTGCTTTCCGGGGATTACCTGCACATCGTGAAATTCATCAATGCCCTGGAGCGGGACAAGATGCTGTTCATCGTCAACAGCATCAACCTGGGCGATGCCAAGGGCGGCACGGTCAAGCTGCAGCTTAAAATGCAGACCTACATGAGGAGCGGGACGTAAGTGAAGGTTGGAGCCGAAGATCGGAAGAAAGTTGCGATCGCGGGCGTGCTCATGGTGGCGGCGCTGCTGCTGGTGGTGCGCATGCTGCTGGTGGATTCCGGCCCCAGCGCCTCCGCCCCGCCCAGCTTCGATCAAAGCGGCGCTGCTGCGGCGCAGCCTGTGCGCACCAACCCGCGGCGCCTGTCGAAGGGAAAGAAGCAGCAAACCGCAACCCTGAACCTCGACCCGCGCCTGCGCCTGGATCTTCTTAAGAGCAGCGAGGATGTACGGTACGCAGGGACCGGCAGGAACATCTTCCTTTCGCAGGAGGAGCCGCCGATTCCCAAGCCGGTTTCCGATCCCCGCCTTGACAAAGGCAAGATAGCGCAAACGCAGACGCCCCCTCCGCCCCCGCCACCGCCGCCCATCGAGCTGAAGTTTTTTGGCTTTGCCAACAAACCCGGCCAGCCTCGCCGGGTATTTCTGGCAAAAGGGCAGGACGTGTTCATCGCCGGCGAGGGAGACATTGTTGACCGGCGCTACAAGGTGCTGCGCATTGGGCCGACGTCCATCGAATTGCAGGACGTGCTGAACAATAACCGGCAAAGCATTCCTATCACTCAGGGCTAAACGTGAAGCTGAGCGGGCAATTGCGGCGTGAGCGGCTGGGCCACGGGGGCAGACCAGGCCAGCAGGGTTACATGTTGCTGGCGATTATCCTGATGCTGGCGCTGATTGTGATCGCGGCCGCGGCGGCGGCGCCCGACA
>DATEGM010000258.1:0-4948 GCA_035280085.1 Terriglobales bacterium | reverse complement strand
GCTATATTGGCACACAGCCTTCATTTTTGCATATCCTGTTCGAATAATGCGCTGCGGCGTAGCCTGCCAATAACCTCTGCACATATGCGGACAAGTACCGTAATTTCAGCTTGATAGGTTGCTTCCCATTTTGAATTCTTATTATGCTGCACTGCAAAAATAATTGTGGAGCGCCCATTGACAGGAGGTAAGAGTGCTCGTACCCTAAAGCTGATGCTGCAATGCAGCATAGGGAGGCAGAATATGCCAGCAGTTGCCAAGATGGAATCCTCCCGAACTCATTCTCGGGAGTCATCTTTCATTACCCTGCTGTCAGGATGGATGCAGCAGGGAGTCAACAGCTTTTTTGCCACGCAACGAATTCTTCTGGACCTGGCGATGCGGCAGAATGCCAGCGTGATGCACGTGCTGCGGGAACGCCTGGCCGATCCGCATTTTTCACCGACTACCATCCTCACCGAACTTACGGGAGAGGGCATGTCGAACTTCATCGAAGCGCAAAAGGTGCTGCTGAACCTGGCGCAGGAGCAGAACAAAATAGTGATGACCGGCGTCAAAGAGCGGGTAGGCGGCTCGGCTCCGGCCACGGCTATGACCAATCTGCTGCGGCGCAGCGTGGACACGTTCATTGACATGCAGCAGGAGTTCCTGAAGATTGCCGGCAAACAGACGCACACCTGGGTGGAGGCGGCCAGGACGGGCAAGGTCTTCAGCGGCGAGCGCCTGATCGAACTGGCGCGGGAAGGGATGGAGAACTTCGTGCACGCCCAGAAGAAGTTCCTGGATGTGATTGCCGAGGAAACCGGCAAGGCGGCCAGCGGCAAGCACGTCAACGGGGCGGGCAAGAAGATGAAGAAGACGGAAATCGCCGAACTGGCGCGGCAAGCCACGGAGTCGTTCATCGCGGCGCAAAAGAGCCTGTTCGATGTAGCCGGCCAGCAGATGAACGTCAACCTGAAAGCCGCGGGCAAGGCCATGGAGTTGATGCGGCCGCTGCCGCTGATGCCTTTGGCCGAACTGACGCGGGAGGGAGTAAAGAGCTTCGTGGACGCGCAGAAGGAGCTGATGGGCGTCATGCTGAAGACACCCGACGGGCACAAGCGCGCGAGCAACCCCGTTCGGCATGCTCGCCGTCCGGTGCACGGGGTGAAGAAGCAAGCAGCCGCGGCAGCCGTCTGACGCTTCCTGACGCGGTCACACAAGTCCGCTGGCGTTCCTGGTGAACCAGCCGGGCGCGCCAGCGTGCTTGTGCTTGCGGCGGTGGGCGGAAAGGGGAGGCGGGTCAAAGTTGCATAGCCTTTTTCGACAATTCAGTGTAGGCTGTAGCCGGTGAGGGGACCCGAAACCCGTCCTCACCCGGGGTCTTCTCCCGCCCGCCCCCACGTGGCTACGGCTGGCCGCGTGTTCGCATACAACCTGGGGCCCGAAATAGCAGTTCAAAACGTCGAGCTATGGCTGCGGGGCGCAACCACATCCGAGACCGAGCGGAAGCGAAAGTCACGCTCTGGACTGAGGCGCTGTTTGCCGCGGAGTTGCTTTTGCTCCATGCCACGCCGGTGTACTACGGCCTGGGCGTGCCGCAGGGAGACAAATCGGGAGTGGTCATTATTCCCGGCTTCCTGGGCACTGACCTTTACCTGCTGGAACTTCATTCCTGGCTAAAGCGCATCGGCTACCGTCCCTACTACTCGGGGATCGGGGTGAACGCCGAATGTCCCAACCTGCTGATTCAGCGCCGCCTGAATGACACCATCACCAAGGCACGGAAGCAGACCAAACGCAGAGTGCACGTGATTGGGCACAGCCTTGGGGGAATCATCGCCCGCTCGGTGGCCGGGCAGAGGCCGGACGACATCGCCTCAGTGATTACGCTAGCCGCGCCTTTCCGCGGCACCGTGGCCCATCGCAGCGTGCTGGGCGTCGCGGACGCGGTGCGCAAGCGCATCCTGGAAGAACATGGTTCCGGGGTGCTGCCCGGCTGTTACACGGGACGCTGCACTTGCGATTTCCTGGATTCGCTGCGGCGGCGTATCCCTGACGGCGTATTGGAAACCGCCATTTATACGCGCGTGGACGGGATTGTGGACTGGCGGACCTGCATCACCAAAAATCCGGAAGTGAACTTCGAAGTGTCGGGGACGCATGTGGGCATGGCGTTCAATCCCTCCGCGTACATCGTTATTGCCGAGCGCCTGGCCCAGGCGCAGGCGCTGGCCTGAAAATCCAAAATCCTTAACCGCCGAGACGCAGAGAACGCGGAGAAAGATTCCGCAGGAATTTGTAGCCGCCAGCCATATCATCTCCCAAGGGCGTCTTCTTTGGCGAAAGTGTCGCCCGGCTGGGGCTCAGTTTTCTTTTTTTCGATACCCAGGACTGCCGTCCTGGGCTTTCCTATGGCGCGCCTCCGGCGCTGTCCAGGTCAGGGCAGAGCGGCTGTCCTGTGGATTCGGCGCTTTTTTGCCGCTGAGTGAGCGCTCGTCGAGGAGCATACCGACATAAAGAGAGGTACTTCGCATTGCGCAGGCTTCGGAGTCTCCGCGGTGAGAAATTCAGCCGGTCGAGATTCCGCCGTCCACCGGGATAACAGCGCCGTTGACATACGCGCCGGCGCGCGAGGCCAGGTAAATTACCGCCCCAGCCATGTCCGCGGGTTCGCCGATGCGGCGCAGAGGGCAAGTCTGCTCAATCCGGGTTTGAAAATTCTGCAGCAGAGCGGCGGTCATCTGGCTTTCGAAGGGCCCGGGAGCAATGGCATTGACAGTAATATTTTTACCCGCGAGTTTGATTGCCAGGTCGCGGGTGAGATGATGCACGGCGGCTTTGCTGGCGGGGTAGGCATAAGCCTCGTAGAAAGGCGGCTTCAGCCCGTCAATGGAGCCGATGTTGATGACGCGGGCGGGGTCGGCGGGCGTCGCCGTTTTCTCCAGCACGGGCAGCAGTTCCCGAGTGAGAAAGAAGATGGACTTCACATTGGTATTCATCACCTTGTCCCAGCCCGACTCGGGATAGTCGGCCAGGGTCGCGCCCCAAGCGGCGCCGGCGTTGTTGACCAGGATATGGAGCCGGCTCTCATGCTTCGCAAAGCCGGCGGCCAGATCTCGGCAGCCGGCGGCAGTGGCAACGTCGGCCGGCAGCGAGACGCACTCGCCTGTCTCGCGCAGCAGTCGCGCCGCTTCATCGCAGGCTGCCTGCTTGCGCGAAGAGATGTAGACCGTGGCGCCGCCCTCCAGCAGCCCCCGGGCAATCATCAAGCCGATGCCGCGGGAACCGCCGGTAATCAGGGCAATCTTTCCAGAAATAGAAAACAAGTCGGAAACGCGAATCGCATCCTGCGGTTTCATAGAGCGCACCCAGTGAACACAAAGGAAGAATGCTGGGCCGCTTAGCTTAGCAGAATCAAGTCGTTTTCACCGCCGAGACGCCGAGGACCCAGAGAAAGCTTGTGCAACTGTGGCGGCGCAACCACATTCTCGACCGTCGAGATTGCAGTTGATATCAGAAATGATATTGGCGGAGCCCTCACCTGATGCCGTGAGGTTGGTCACAGACGGGCGAGATGGAGCGCACTAAGGTGGATGCGACGGAAAGTGTTCCCCCGGACCCTGCCCGTTAACTCACCCTGAAAGCAGAGAAGCATTGTTTGAAGTCGGCGCGAGCTGAGCAGTCTGCCCGCCGCCGGGCAATATTTTATTCCAACATGTTGCCCGCCCAGGAAGAGCTCCGAGTCGCGCACAGGGCTAAGGAGGCTCTGCCATGCGCAGAAAGCTGCTCATCCTTTCTCTTCTTCTGTTGGCGGCGTTGCTGGTCCCTCCAGTCGTCTTCAGCCAGGTAGACTATTCGACGGCGACTTTGACCGGTACAGTCTTCGATCCGCATCGCCTGCTGGTGGCAGGCGCCACAATAACGATCAAAAATCCGAGCACCGGACTGGTGAAGAAGGCCATAACCGGGGCCGACGGCGAATACCGGTTTCCGCTGCTGCAACCCGGAACCTACCAGGTTCAGGCCCAGGCGCAGGGATTCGCGCATGCCGCGGCGATGATTTCCGTCTCCGTGGGCCAGATTGTGAACTACAACTTCAACCTGCAACTGGGTGAGGCCAGTGAGACGGTCGAGGTCTCAGCCCAGAGCGCGCTGGTGGAAATTGAGCAGACCCAGCAGGCGAACACGCTGGACCAGCGCCAGGTTAGCGATCTTCCCAACCTGAGCCGGAGTTTCACGGATTCGATTTACACCTTGCCGGGAGTTTCCAGTTCGGAGACGCCGAGGGCCCAGAATCCCGGTTTCTCGGGATTCCAGAGCTCGGGGTTTTCCATTGGCGGCAGCAACGGCCGCAACAACCTGGTGACCATTGATGGCGGAGAAAACGACTATGGCTCAGGGCAGCTGCGAACGCCCAATGTGCCGCTGGATTCGGTGCAGGAACTGCAGGTGAACCGCAGTTCGTTCGCGGCGGAGTTCGGGTTTACCTCAGGTACCGCGGTGAATATCGTGACCAAAACCGGCACCAACGATTATCACGGCAGCGCCTATGTATTTTTCAGCAATCAATCCACCAACGCGAGCAACTACTTCGCCCCGCGCACGGGAAGCAAGGCCTTTGAGCAGAATTTTGTTCCCGGACTGACGTTCGGCGGGCCACTGCTAAAAAACAAAATGTTTTTCTTTACCACCTATGAGTACACCAAGACGGACACGCCGCAGTTCCGCAGCTACGCCAGCAGTCCGGAGGCGCAGGGCATTCTGACGAACCTGGCACAGCAGAATTACGTGGCGGCGCTGGGCAAATCAGGCAATCCGCTGCTGATGGGCCTGGGCCAGAAGCTCGGCTTTATTCTGACTCCGAAGAACTGGCCGGCAACCGGCGCGCTGCTCGACCACAACACGGGAACCTTCAACGACTGGAAGCGCTACCACAACTGGGTGACGCGCTGGGATTACCAGCCCA
>DATEGM010000257.1:0-2195 GCA_035280085.1 Terriglobales bacterium | reverse complement strand
TATGACGATGAGGGTTGGACAACATCCGCGGGCTGGTTTCGCGACCGCTTCAACTTCGGGCAAGGCGCGGGAAATTTCCATCCCGGCACTTCCCCAGTGCGCTCCAGGCTGTCGGCGAACTTGCGCAACTCTCGAGCCACGGGTTTGGGACCGTACTCGGTTACGGCCAGCTTTACGGTGACCGCCACTCCATCCAGCGAGTCATTGGCGTTCAGCTGCCGCAGCAACCAATGCTTGATTGACAATGCCACTTGCGCAACCTCCTGCTTGAGTGAACGTCTACATCGGTGGCCGGCTCCTCGTCCGGAAAGACGCTCTAAGTTAATGCAGCCGCGAAGCTTCGCGCAAGTGAAAAGGCAAAAGAATGGGACCCGATTTCGCTCGCGCTGCCCGGTGAGACACAATCAGCCCATTGTGAGAACCTGGGTACTCACAGTCGGCATGGAGTTCCAGCGCTGGAGAGAAGCTTTGATTGAAAGCAGAGAGAGTTGCAGAATTTAATGAAGCTCCTTAATGGCGTGCTTCTTGCAGCAGGAATTTAGCTTGGGTCAAAAATGGGAACGTTTCACATTCTGCCTGTTGAGCTCCTCTTGCATGTAGGGAAGTTTTTCATTTTGCTGGCGAGCAGCGCCCTGGCTATGCTGGCTTTGGGCCTGCGCCTGCGCCAGACTATGGTGGTCCCCGCCGGTTTTTCTACTCCTCTTCCCGATCTTTTGAAGATGCGCCGGGTGCCGCATGATGAAGTTATCGCGGAATTTCTGAAGAACGAGTTCTACCACTCTGATTTTGACGAGGTGCGGAAGGAGTACGCCTCCATTGTCCTTAACCCCAATCTGCAGGATGACCGCGAGAACCTGCGCCGGCGCCAGCTGTTGTTTCGCAAGCGCGGCGGGCTGTGGCGGGAACTGCCTGCGGACACGGCCTGGTGGGAAGTAGCGATCAGTCCCCTGGCCTTGGGCCGGGTGCGGGTTTTTCCCCGCGCGGACTGGCGCCGCTACTCGCAGCGAGGTTTCTCGCTTCCGCAGTTTGCCGGCCATATTGCCAACGGGCTGGCCCAGCCGGCACCCGATGCTTTTTTGTCGGAGCTGAGCATGCTGCAGCGCCAGCTCGCCAAGGGGAACGTCGGCGGCAGCGTGTTGTTGATTGGAATTGATGAGGATAAACCGCTGACCATCATTGAAGGGAATCACCGCATGGTGGCGGCAGCCCTGATGCCCTCGCCGCCGCTGCAGGCCTTCCGGTTTTATTGCGGCTTCTCGCCCCGCATGTCTCATTGCTGCTGGTACCAGAGCAGTATGACGAACCTGCTGCACTACGCCGGCAACGTGTTGCGTGACCTAAGCCAGTTCCGGCACTCCGACCTGGCCCGCATCTTTCCCCGCCGCCGCCCGGCGGCTGGCGCGGTGGCAGCCCAAGCTACCTTGCAGATGTCGGGAACCAGTTTGCAGATTTGCGAAGGCGAACTCACCATGAAGCAGGAGCCACGCGAACCCGCCGCGTGACGAGGTTCCTACATTCGCTGTTTGAGTTCCTCGTACGCCTTTTCGCCGGCGCGTTGCCCAATTTCCCGCGCCTTCTCCCTCCCGTACTCGTCGGCGCGCTCCGCTAATTCCCGGCGAAATTCTTCCCCACTGGCGGGCGCAATCAGCAGGCCGATGATGTATCCCAATCCGAGTCCGAGCAGGAAGCGCATGGCAATCCTCCGTGCCTAAGAGGATGCGGACAAGAGGGAGCGGTTTGCCACGGTGGGCCGGCGTTCACCTTGCCAGCAGCGCTTCGAGGGTGGGGAAAAAACCGGGATAGGAAATGTCCACCACACCGGCATTGCGGATTTGCACCGGGCTGGCCGCGCGCAGGGCTGCCACCGCGCTGGCCATCGCGATGCGATGGTCGCCGAAGGAATCCACCTCGGCGCCGTGCAGGGACTGGCGCCCGGGAATAAGCAGGCCGTCGTCGCGAACCTCCACCTGCGCTCCCATGGCGCGCAGGTTTTCGGCCATGGCGGCGATCCGGTCCGATTCCTTCACCCGCAGCTCGCGAGCGTCGCGGATTTCTATTCCCTCCTCGGTATAGGGAGCAATGGCGGCGAGCACCGGCAATTCGTCAATCATCGCCGCCGCCTTTGCCCCCGCGATACGAGTGCCGTGCAGGGGCCCTCCATGCCGGACCTGCACCGTGCCCGTCAGCTCGCCATG
>DATEGM010000256.1:0-2784 GCA_035280085.1 Terriglobales bacterium | reverse complement strand
CGTGCCTTCAGCACGCGCCACTTCAACCTGGCTCATCGTTTCGGTTTGGGTAGTGGTTGCCATCAGTGCATCCTCGTCATGCCGGCTCCGAGCCCGCCGGATTTCTGGGTGGTGCTGACTGCGCCGGTCACCAGTTCATCTCCAGGCTGCAGGCTGCCTTTGAGCAGCTGTGCCACCGCGGTGTTGGTGTGGTCGGTAATGCCGGTGCGGATCTGCACCGGTTGCAGCGACTTATCTGCCACCACCTTCCACACCACGCTTACATCGTGACGCGGCACATGGGTAGCCGCAGCGGAAGCGCTGTTGCCGTTCGCCGGCTTGCTTGCGCTTGCGGAACCGCTCGGCGCCTGACCAGCCATCTGGCTGATGCCGTACTTCTCATACACGGCCCGCAGTTGCTCCGGCTTCATGTCCGGCTTGAAGCGCAGCGCCGTATTGGGTACTTCCAAAACGTTCTCGGCGGTAGCCACGGGAACGCTCACGTACGCCGTCATGCCCGGGAAAAGCTTCATTTGCGGGTTATCGAAGGCAATCACCGTGTCGTAGGTAACCACGTTCTGCACCGTGGTGGGGTTCAGCCGGATCTGCACCACCTTTCCGCGGAAAGTCTGGTTTGGAAAAGCGTCCACCGTGAACGTGGATTCCTGGCCAACCTTGATGTTGCCCACATCCGACTCATCGGTCTGCGTGTCCACCTGCATCTTGGTCAGGTCCTGCGCGATGTTGAACAGCGTAGGAGCCTGCAGCGAAGCAGCCACGGTCTGGCCGACGTCCACGTTGCGCGCGACCACGATGCCGTCAATGGGCGAACGAATGATCGTGTGATCCAGGTTGGTTTTCGCCACCTGCACCGCTGCCGCCTTCAAACTCACCAGGGCGGCGGCCTGCTTCACCTGCGCCTCGGCGGCAACGACGGCTGCATCGTTGGTATCGGCGCTGGCCTTGGCCACATCGAACTGCTGTGCGCTTACCACGCCATCCTTCACCAACGCCGCATTGCGTGCATAATCCGCCTTGGTTTGCGCCGCGGCCGCTTGCGCCTTCTGCAGGTCAGCCTGGGCGGAGGCCATCGTGGCGCGGGCATTCTGCAGGTCCGCTTCCGCCTGCAGCAGCGCGCCCTGGAACAGCGAGGGATCCAGTTCTGCAATCACCTGGCCTTTTTTCACGCGCGAGTTGAAGTCGGCGTTGAGCTTGGAAATCGTTCCCGAGACCTGCGACCCGACCTGCACCGTAGTCACCGCGTTGATGGTGCCAGTGGCCTGCACCACGTCATTTATGGTGCCGGTCTGCGCCTTGGCAGTGAAATACTGCGCCTGGTCCTTGCGTCCGAAGGTGAAGGCGGCCAGCAGAATGACCACCCCGATCGCGGTCAGCGAGAGAAGCCATCTGTTCCTCAGCAGCTTCATAATCATCCTTCTTCCCCCTAACCATTTGATCCCTGGGCCCTCCCGCCTGGCGTAAAGAGTCAGTCAGGCCGGGGTAAAGTTTTGTAAAGACCAGCCAGCCGGGGGCCTCCCGGCCGGCTGGCTCCTTGGTTATTGGCCTTGGGACTGGCTCTGAGAGCCGCTTCCCAGCCGTTTCTGCATGTGCTCCAACCGGCGCTGCTGCATTTGGTCGAACTTGGTCCGCTGCTCAGGAGTGAGCAGGCCGTAGATCTTGGACTGCAACTCCTGCCGGGCCACAATCAGGTTAGCCAGCGTCTGTCCTTGCTGGTTGGCAATGGCCTGCACCTTAGCCTGGTCGAATTGGCCGTTCTGGGTGGCAGCCAACATCTCCGCCCTTTGTGAGGCCATTTGCTGCATCAGCCCTTTCAGGGCCGGGCGCTGTCCCTCCACTAGCGATTTCACCTGCTGTTGCTGGGCGTCAGTAAGATCCAGAGCCCGCGTCAGGTGGGCGATGCGCCGGTTCACGAAATCGCCCCGGTGCCAATGCCCGCCTTTGCCGGCCAAACTCTGGCCCAGGGCGGCGACTCCAACCACCACCAGGAGTGCCGCCAGGCCGATTACAATGCGCTTGCGATTCATCTACAAACCTCCGTATGGGTCTTGCTAATTACGTAAACACGGGTAGCCGGCGGGAGGGGGTAAAGAGTCGGTCAAACGGGGTAAATTTTTGTAAAGAAAGGCTTACACTTCTTTACGTTGCAGGGGCTCATACTTGATGTAGAACAGGGATGAGGCCAATGGACCGCGTGCTGGTAGTGGACGATGACGTGGAGTTGTGCGACCTGGTGAAGGAGTTCCTCGAGCCCGAGGGGCTGCAGGTGGAAGCTGTCCACAACGGCAACCGCGGGCTGGAGCGGGCGCTCTCCGGAGAGCATGCGTTGGTGGTGCTCGACGTCATGCTGCCGGGCATGAATGGCCTGGACGTGCTGCGGAAGCTGCGCGCCACCTCCACCGCGCCGGTGCTTCTGCTGACCGCGCGCGGCCAGGATGTGGACCGCATCGTGGGTCTGGAATTGGGCGCCGACGACTACCTGCCCAAGCCTTTCAACCCCCGCGAACTGGTAGCCCGTATTCGCGCCATTCTGCGGCGCACCAAGGGAGGAGAGCCGGGCGAACGGCAGGCGCCGCAAACCAGCGTCCGCGTGGGCGATGTCGAGCTCAATCCCGCCACCCGCACCGTGTTGCGCGGCGGCGAGGCCGTGGACGTGACCGCGGTGGAGTTCAACCTGCTCGACGTGCTGCTGCGTGAGGCCGGGCGCGTGGTCACCCGCGACGAACTGGCCAAGATAGCGCTCGGCCGTATGTTTTCTCCCTACGACCGCAGCATTGACATGCACAT
>DATEGM010000255.1:0-4131 GCA_035280085.1 Terriglobales bacterium | reverse complement strand
GGAGTGGCCTGCATCACCGCCCTGACCGTGCAATCCACCCAGGGGGTGAGCCGGGTAGAGGCGCTGCCCGCCCGGCTGATTAGCGAAACCTTGAAAGAATTGAGCCGGGACGTGGAGATTGCCGCCGTCAAGATCGGCATGCTGGGCTCCGCGGAAGTGGTGGCTGCTGTGGCCGATTTTCTCCAGTCCAGCAAGCAAGGCAACGTCGTGCTGGACCCCATCTTGCGCTCCACCTCCGGCGCCCGGCTGCTGGAGCCCAAGGGCGGGAAACTGATGACCGAGCGCCTGCTGCTCCTTTCCACCGTGATTACTCCAAATCTGGAGGAAGCTGCCTCCATTTCTGGATTACCCGTGACAAACCTGGATGAAATGAAGGCGGCAGCCTTACGCCTGCACGAGTTGGGTTCTGCCAATGTGGTAATCACGGGCGGGCACCTGGAGAAGGCCACCGATCTGCTGAGCTTCACCCACCCCAATGGCGGCATTGAAACCCAGGTGTTTAAGGCGGACCGGCAACGTTCCCGCTCCACCCACGGCACGGGTTGCGCCTTTGCCTCGGCGCTGGCCTGCCACCTGGCGCACGACCGAGCCTTGCCGGAGGCGGTGCTGCTGTCCAAAGCTTACGTGGCGGCCGCGATTACCCACGCCCAGCCCTTGGGCCGGGGAACTGGCCCCCTGGATCATCTCTACCGCATGCACCAAGCGCCGCGGCGGCAGGCGGCGGTGGCTGATCCCGAGCCAGTAAGCTGAAAGATACGGGAAAGCAGGTCCTTCGTCGCACTCACCGCGCAAGCGCGGCTCGCGCTTCCTCAGGATGACAAAAGGTAGAGATAGCACGACAAATAGGTAGAGATGCATGCCGTTTCGCGGGCGGGGGCCTGCCCTGAGCTTGCCGAAGGGGCGCTCGCGCCACAAAGACTAATGCGGAGCAGGGGAGAAGGCGGGCCTCTAGAGCAACCCGCTGATTATCTGGTATTTTCAGAGTCGCAAGGTCTTGGTATGCGCGCATCCAGCCAGCAGAGAATGAGGATTGCGATTTGCCTGCTGGGCCTACTTGTTCTCACCGTCCCGTCCGTTTACTCGCAGAGTCCCTGGGGAAGACTGATAGGTGTAGTGCGTGACGGCAGCGGAGCCCGAATCGCCTCGGCGGATGTGGTCGTGCACCGGATTGGTTCCGGCGAGGAGCGAAGGGGCAGGACGGACAGCCGGGGCGAATTTCAAGTCAACGAGCTGAATCCGGGCCAATATGAGGTGCGCATCTCCTCGCCCGGCTTCGGCGATGCGCAGTCCAATGTGACGGTAATCGTCAGCGCCACGCGGGAAATCTCGGTGCTGATGCAGCCGGTTGTGCAGCGTCAGACGGTAACCGTGCGCGGGGCCGGATCGTCCATTACTCTGCAGCCCCTCAACACTTCAAGCGCGATACTGGAGGGAGTGGTCACTTCGCACGACCTGGAGAATTTCCCCCTGGCGCACCGCAGCTTCGCCAACATAGCTTACCTGGCGCCGGGAACGGAGCCGGTGGAGCCTTCCGACCCGACTAAAGCGCGCATTACCGCAGTTTCCTTTGGCGGCAGCTCTGGACTGAACGTGGAATTGTCGGTGGACGGGGTGGACAATTCCGACGACTACATCGGCGGCTTTCTGCAGAATTTCTCGCCTGATGCCATCCAGGAATTTGCTGTGGGCACGGCGCAGGAAGACGCGGACACGTCGCGCACCACCGGCGGTTCGGTGGTTATTACCACTAAGCGGGGCACGAACCAATGGCATGGCGAGGGCGCGTTTTACGTGCGGGCTGCCGGGCTGAACGCGCGCTTTCCCCTGGACAATCCATCGCCCGACCCGAAGCAGCCATTTTCCAAACAGAATTACATCGCGACATTCGGGGGGCCGATCCAGCGCGACAAGCTCTGGTTCTTTTCCTCACTGGAATACGTGCGCGAGAACGCCAGCATTGCTTACAGCCCGGCCAGCCGGGCGCAGTTTGATGGCCTGGCGTCTCTGGCGACGCAAGGGCTGATCCCCGGGGTGGATTCAATTGCCGTGCCTACCAGCGCGCCGGTGCCATTCCATGACCTGCTGCCCATGGTCCGGATGGACTGGACACAATCGGCGCGCTCGCAATGGTTCCTGCGCACGGCGCTGGACCGCTACACGACGGAAAATGACCTAGTGCAGCAGGCGACGCTGCCTTCGGCGGGAGCTAGCTCGCGGGCCAATTATCTGAACATTGCCCTCAACCAGCAGTACGTATTCAGTCCGGCGTGGCTGGGTTCCTTTACCTTTGGGGCGAGCACCCTGCAGCATAGGGAGAAGCGCAACCAGGAGCTTGGGTTCGCCCTGGCTTTTCCCTTCAGTTCGACGTACCGCACCATCTCCGGATTCGAGACGTTTGGCGACAACCAGTTTGTTACCCCCATCACCGCGTTTCCGGTCGCGCGCAATCAGGACAAATACCAGTTCCGCTACGACCTGAGCCACGCCTCCGGCAGGCATGCGCCCAGGTGGGGAATCAACTTTATTCACGAGCCGGTGCTCAGCGGGGCGCTCTCGGGAACGGCAGAAACACTCGTCAGCTATCCCAACAATCCCGCGTTTTACGCGCAGAATCCATCGCAGTTCTACTTCAGCCCGCAATGCGCGGTTCCGGCTCCCGTTGGTTCGGGAATTGACTGCCGGTTCACGCCGGCTTCCAACGGAAGCTTCGCGCAAAACGTGCAGCGCCTGGGGGTATATGCCGAAGACTCGTGGCACGTAAGCCCGCATCTGACCCTGAACTATGGCCTGCGCTACGACACCACATTTGGGCTGTTTACTGCCTCCGGGCGAAGCCAACTGGAAAACCCGGGACTGCTGACGCTGCGGGCGTTGAACATTCCGCTGGCGGGCGGAGCGCCCCATGATTACCGGCGGGCGTTCGCGCCGCGGTTGGGTGTCGCCTACGCTCTGGGGCAGGACACCCACACCGTAATTCGCGCCGGCATTGGAATGTTCTATGACGACCTGGCGCAGAACGGCTGGGTGGGAGCTTTCCAGGCGGTGAACACGGCGCCGCTGCCCTGCCTGCGCGCAGGAGATCCCGGCTGCATTCCCGGAGCCGAGGCGGGGGGCGCGGGCGCGGTGATTGATCCCAACTATCACACTCCTTACGCGCTGCATGCCACCGCCGGCGTGGAGCACGCCTTCAGCCAGGAGTGGACGCTGAGCGCCGATTATGTCCACCAGCAGGGCGTGCACGGCTATCGGCTTTACCAGTACCAGGCGGGATATACGCTGTTCTCGCCGCTGTTCCCGCAGGACGTCGCCAGCCAGCGGGCCAACGTTCCTGACGTGGCGCTGTTCCGCAGCGACAACCGCTCCAGCTACAACGCGCTGATGGTGCACCTGCAGGGGAACGTTTCCCGCCGCTTCAGCCTCACTGCCAACTACACGCTTTCCAGTGCCAGGACCTGGGGCTGCGTGATAGGAGAGTTGTTCGATTACGTGAACGGAGTGTGCAATCCTTTGCATGCTTTCGCACCCGGCGACTATGGGCCATCCGGAGAGGACGCGCGGCACCGCTTTGTGCTGGCGGGCACGTTCTACGCTCCGGGAGGATTTGCGTTGACCACCCTGACGCAGGCAGAGAGCGCCCGGCCTTTTACCATGACCACACCGGCGGATGTGAATGGCCTTGGCGACAGCGGCAACAATCGCGCGGTGATCAACGGGGTGCAAACCGGCCTGGATCAGTTCCGGGGAACGCCCTATGTGCAGGTAGATTTGCGGGTGAGCCGGCCGATCAGCCGCGAACGATGGTCGGTGACGCCTTTCGTGGAGTTCTTCAATCTTTTGAACCGCAACAACCCGGGCAACAACTACGTCACCGATCTTGCCGCCCTGCCCACGCCGGTGAACAACTTGGCCAACGCCACCGCTTTCTGCCTGAATGCCGGCTGCACGCAGACCCAACCCATCACCAGCTTGAACCAGCTACGCGTGCCGGCAGGGGCGCTGGGAGACTTCTTTGGCCCGGGCACAACCGTGGGCATACCCTTCGCGGCGCAAATCGGGATTCGGGTAGGTTTTTGACCGATCCCTGCCGGGGCCAGGCATAGCACGGCCTCAGAGCGCCAGAAACGCAGAACC
>DATEGM010000254.1:0-8170 GCA_035280085.1 Terriglobales bacterium | reverse complement strand
CCCTGCGCCCCCGCCTGAAATTTCTGCAGGCTTTCGCGCGCCAGCTGCAGGAACGATTCGTTATTCGACTTCAGCGCCTCCGCCGAAAGCGCCTTGAAGGCATTGCCCAACTCGTCCTTGGCCTGGCCCAGCAGGCGCAGTTTTTCTTCGGCGTTTTCGCGTGTGTGCTTCAGGTCCGAGTCCAGCTGCGCCAGCCGCTGGCGCAGTTCGACATTCGCGGAGGTTTGCGCCTTCAGTTCGGCCGCGGCCTGGGCGTACTGCTGCTCCACGTCGTGCAACCGCTGGCGCAGCGCCGGCGCCTGCGCGCGCCCCAGCACCCAAGCCAGGGCGCCGCCCAGCGCCGCGAAAACAATTGCCGTCAGTACCACGGAGCCCATACCATTCCTCCCGCGAGTATGGCAGGATTGTAGTATTTGTTAAGGGGCGAAGAAAAGGGAAAAGTGATGCTCCTATGTGACTAACTATGAAGCGCTTGCTCGTTTTCCTCTGTGGGATAGGCGTTTTCCTCAGCGGGGCTGCCAGCCCCTCCGCCGCGGCCGCCAACTTCGATCAGGCGGCGGAGCAGAGAATCTTTCAGCTGCTCAACCAGGCCCGCACTCAGCGCGGCCTCCCCGCGCTCGAAGCCAACGCCCAGCTCCAGGAGGCGGCGCGCGCCCACTCGCGGCTCATGGCGTCACGCCAGAAACTCTCCCACCAGTTTCGCCGCGAAGAGCCGGTGCGCGACCGCCTGGCGGCTACGGGCCTGCATTTCGATGCCGATGGCGAAAACGTCGGACTGCATCAGACTGCCGAAGGCGCCCATGAGGGCTTCATGCACTCGCCGCCGCACCGCGCCAACATTCTGAACCCCGGCTACAACGCCGTCGGCATCGGGGTGGTGGAGCGCGGCGGCAATATCTGGGTGACGGAGGATTTTGCCCGCACCTTCGCCGAGTATTCCGCATCCGGCGTGGAGGAAATTGTGGCCGGGCGCGTTACGGAACTGCGCGGCCGCGCCGGTTTGGCCGCCCTGAGCCGGCGTTTTGTTCCCGCGCTGCACCAGGACGCCTGCAGCATGGCCCATCACGATAAGCTCGACCCGCGCCTTGCCTTGCGCACTCCCGAAGTACGCCAGGCGGCAACTTTCACCTCCACCGAGCCCCAGATGCTGCCTCCCGAGGCCGAAGTGATCGCCCGCCAGCGCAATGCCCAGGCCTTCGCCGTCGGGGCCTGCTTTGCCCGCACTCGCAAGTATCCCGCTGGCGCCTACTGGGTCGTGCTGGTCACCTATTGACGGATCTGCGCCGAGAAACTTTCTCCGATGTCATCCTGAGCATGCGCGACTGCGCCTTGGCAAGGGAGCGCAGCGAATCGGCCCACATCTCCGACACCCGACTCCTGACGCCTGACGCCTGACTCCCGACACCTGACTCCCGACTCCTGACTTCCACTACTGTCGTGGGATCTGCGCGTAGGTACCTGCCCGCGGCGTCATCCGGTGCGATTCCCGCAGCCTGCTCTTGATGTACTCTTCCCCCGCCCGCATCATCTGTTGCCACATTTCGTAGGCGCGGCCGTGCTCATTCAGGAAAACCAGGGCGTCGGGCGCGCTGAGCGAGGCGCCCATTTCGTGCGCGAACTGCTGCAGATGGACGGCGGTCATCTCCGCCACTACTTTTTGCCGCCAGCATTTCTTAAGCTCAGCCATGGCCATCCTCCCCGATCTGAGCTTGAGGATAGGCGCCGCACGCTTGCGGCACGATGGTCCTGGTCACAGGCATATGTGATCCGCATCACAAATCTCCCGCCAACTGCCTGGCCGGAGCCAGGCGGAACTCCAGCTGACTGGCTTCCCAAAACGGGAATGGTTCCTGGTTTTAACCATCCCGGCGTGCGCCATGTCACCGAATACCTCCCGTCTTCCGCTTCTAATGGGCTGTTAAGAGGAGCCGTAACTAAACTGCACGACCTAATTTGCGCAAGACGCTCGCCTGAGCCCTGCGGTGCAAGCAGTTGCTTCTGAGCATACGCGGCCTGCTCCGGCAAACGGATGCGCCCTTTAGCGGAGGCATTCATGCATACTGTCTGTCGGAGTCTTACCCTGGTCTTCATCCTGTGTCTTTCATCTCTGGCCTTGGGGCAAGCTACGGGCCTGATCACCGGCACGGTGCACGACACCAGCGGCGCGGTCATTCAGGGAGCCGAGGTCGTTCTCACTGATGTCGCCAAAACCACGCAACTTAAAACCGTCACCAATGCCGAAGGCAACTACCTGTTTGCCGGACTGGGCAGCGGAACCTACGATCTGACCGTCACCTCCACGGGTTTCAAGAAATTTCAGGCGCGCGGCGTCAGATTAGACGTGGCGGAAAAAGCTCGCGTTGATGTGACCCTGCAGATAGGTGCGGTCACCAGCGAGGTAACGGTGGAAGGGCCAACCGTCGCCCAGGTCGAAACCCAATCCTCCGACCTGGCCGGCGTGGTCAGTGGCAAGGAAATCACCCAGCTGCAGCTGAACGGACGCAACTTCGTGCAGCTTGCCACCTTGGTTCCCGGCGTCAACAATCAGTCCGGTCAGCAGGAGGGGACGGTTGGCATCAACGGCAACGTTTCCTTCAGCATCAACGGCGGGCGCACCGAATACAACAACTGGGAGCTCGATGGCGGCGACAACATGGATAACGGCAGCAACGCCACACTCAACGTTTATCCCAGCATTGACGCCATCGCTGAATTCCGCGTTCTCACCTCCAACTACAGCGCCCAGTACGGCCGTAACGGCTCCGGCACGGTGCAGGTGGAGACCAAGTCCGGCACCAACGCCTTCCATGGAAATCTCTACGAATTTGTGCGCAACGACGCCTTCAACGCGCGCAATTACTTCGAGCAGACCGTTCCCTCCTACAAGAAAAACGATTTCGGCTACACCCTGGGCGGCCCGGTCTACATTCCCGGCCTTTACAACAAGGAAAAGGAGAAGACCTTCTTCTTCTGGTCGCAGGAGTGGCGGCGCGATCGCGTGCCCAGCGGCGTATTCAATCAGCTGGTACCCTCCAACCTGCAGCGTACCGGGAATTTCAGCGAGCTCTGCCCCTCCGCCAACACCCCATTCTCGCGGGATCTGTTTCCCGATTGTCCGGGCATCGCCAATGTGGATGGCATCTACAACCCCTATGTGACCAATGGTGTGGTCAACCAGGTGCCGGTAAGTCCGGTGGGCAACGCCCTGCTGGCGCTGATCCCGCCGCCTACCACGCTGGACAACTACTTCACCACCTCAGTCACGGTTCCCACTAACTGGCGGGAAGAGCTCATTCGCGTGGACCACAACTTCAGCCCCAGGCTGCGGGGCATGTTCCGCTACATACATGACACCTGGAACACTGTTACGGATACCCCCATCTGGACGGGCAGCAGCTTTCCCACCGTGCAGACGAATTTCAAGGGACCCGGAATAAGTCTGGTGGCGCGCCTGACCGCGAATCCCACCAACACCCTGCTGAACGAATTCACCTTCAGCTACACCACCGATCACATCTTCTTCAAGTCTACCGGCACACCCAATCCCAATGCCTGGCAGCGTCCGGCCAACCTGCCCATGGGTTACCTGTTCAACAACGGCTTTGGGGGCAAGCTGCCGGCCATCACCCTCACCGGCGGCGAAGTGTATGGCGGCGGATTCAGCCAGGAACCCGATGGCGAGTGGCCGGAGGGCCTCTACAATTCCAACCCGACCTACACCTTCAGGGACAACGTCAGCAAGATGATGGGGCGCCATAACCTGCAATTTGGCGCCTACTTTGTCGCTGCACAGAAGAATGAGCTGAGTAGCGCTCTTATTAACGGCTCCTTGGGATTTGACATTTCCTCGGCGGTCTCCACCGGAAATGCCTTCGCTGACCTGCTGATGGGGCAGGTGAACGATTATTCCCAGGGCAGCAATCAATTGAAGTACTACTACCGCTACAAGATTTTCGAACCTTACCTGCAGGACGACTGGCGCATCACCGATCGCCTGACCCTCAACCTTGGCCTGCGCGTCAGCCTCTTCGGCATGTACCGTGAAAAGTACAACCACGGCTACAACTGGAACGCGGCCGCCTTCAATCCCGCCAATGCTCCCCAGATTGATGTTGACGGCTCTGTTACCGGCTATGCCGGCGCCTTGATCCCCGGCACCGGCGATCCCTTCAACGGGCTGGTGCAATGCGGCGTGAATGGCATACCAGTAGGCTGCATGCAGGGCCACCTGTTTAACCCGGCTCCGCGCATCGGCTTTGCCTGGGATCCATTTGGCAAAGGCAAAACTGCCATTCGCGGTGGCTACGGCATCTTCTGGGAGCACACCAACGGCAACGAGGGCAATGTCGAAGGCATGATGTGCTGTGGCCAGTCCTCGCCCCGGGTCCGTACTGCCAACCAGTACGACGTCAGCGGCTATCAGAACCTGGGCAGCGGGGGAATGGTTGAGTTCCCCATGAGCTTCATGTCTGTGCCCAACAAAATCCTGTGGCCCTACGTGCAGCAGTGGCACCTGGACGTGCAGCACGAAATGCTCAAGAACACCCTGGCCACCATCTCCTACGTGGGCAGCAAAGGCACTCACCTGAACCGTCAGCTTGACATGAACCAGCTGCCGCCCCTGGCGGCGTCACTGAATCCTTATTTGCCAGGGCAGGCCATCAGCCAGGCCAATTGCGACTCGCTGCAGAACATTGGCTTCCCCAATGTGAGTGGCGTGGTCAACGGCACTCTGCTGACGGGACAGGCGGCAATCAACCTGCAGACTGCCTGCGGCAATGACGCCACGCCCTACCGTCCATACAGGGGAATCAGCACGATCACGATGCTGGACAATATGTCTTCCTCCACTTATCACGCTCTGCAGGCTTCGCTGCGGAGGAACGTGGGCGGGCTGCAGCTTAGCGCCGCCTACACCTATAGCCACTCCATTGACGACGCTTCCGACCGCTGGGATTACGGCCTGGTCAACTTCTACAATCCCGGCGCCAGCAAGGCGAGTTCTAATTTCGATATTCGCCACATGCTGAACGTCGGCTACGTCTACGATCTGCCTTTCTTCCGGACGGCGGGGTTGGCTCATAGTTTCCTGGGAGGCTGGCAGTTCTCCGGTATCGCCAGCTTCCAGACCGGCACGCCCTATAGCGTGGTCAACAATGGTGACTTCTCCGACAACGCCGGTGTGGCCAACGGCATTGGGACGGGCTCCTATCCCGATCTGATCGGCAATCCCAACGCCAACGTGCCCAGCGGCTTTGCCGGCAATCCCGCCGCCTTTGCCGCTCCCCGCGGGCTTACCTACGGCAACTCCGGCAGGAACCGGATGACCAATCCGCACACCACCAATTTCGACATGGCGCTGTTCAAGCGCTTTGCCCTCACCGAGCGCACCGGCTTTGAGTTTCGAGCCGAAGCCTTCAACGTCTTTAATCACACGCAGTGGGCGCCCATCTCCGGCGAGGGCGGTTCCGCCGCTTCCAACGGCGCCTCTTCCGGAACCAACGGCTTTGGCGGGTCCGACTTCTTCGCCATCCTGGCCGCCCGCAATCCTCGCATCCTGCAACTGGGCTTGAAGTTCTACTTCTAACCTCTTTCCTTTTCGCGAGAACCCCGGTCCGCTTGGACCGGGGTTTTTTTGTCGCAAGAATTATGGATTGTCATCCTGAGCGAGCGCACGCTGAGCGCTAGCGAGGCAAGCGCGAGTCGAAGGACCTTGCGTTCCACAGGTTGGGTGCGGGTGCCCCATATTTGCCCGCACAAGAAGAACTTCTTGCTAGTCCTGAATCTCGCGCGGGCAAATGTGGGGAAGTTCCTGAATTCCGCCTCGAGCCACAGACCCACATTTGGCCGCCGCTGCTTTGTAAGGAGACCAGCTACTGCTGCGTGCGGCCAAATATGAGGCACCGAGGATGGTTGGGAGGACGGAAGGGCCTGTGCTAATCTGGCCATCCAGAAGCCCCATTTTCCAGCAGCTTCGCGGGCGGGGTCTCGCGCAGCGGTTTAAGGTTCCCAGTGGAGTATTCCGACAACATCCGTTTTGGCACCGCTGGCTGGTCCTACAAGGACTGGGAGGGAATCGTCTACCCGCCGGAGATTCGCCTGCGCAAACAGCACCCGCTCGACTACCTGCCGCAGTTTGTGGATGTGATCGAAATTAATACCTCGTTTTACGGCCACATCAGGCCGGAGCTGGCCAGGCTATGGTGCAAGAAAGTGGAAGCAGTGAATCCCAGGTTTGTCTTCACTGCCAAGCTGCACAAGTCATTTACCCACTCGCCGGTGGCGGTCATCGAGGGCACCTCGGCCGCGACTATCAAGCCCACCGACGAAGATGAAGTGCAGGCCAAGGAGGGTCTCGAGGCGCTGGCCTCGGAGCATCGCCTGGGAGCGCTGCTCATTCAGTTTCCCGTCTCCTTCAAGAACACCGACGAGAACCGCGACTACCTCGATTGGCTGCTGCGCCAGTTCATCGAATACCCGCGCGTCGTCGAGGTGCGCCACTCCAGCTGGAACCGCGAAGAGACTCTCCGCTATTTTTCGCAAAAAAACGTCGCCTTCTGCAACATTGATCAGCCGGTGCTCGGGCTCTCTCTGGGGCCTACGCAGCACGTGACCTCAGAAATCGGCTACGTGCGCCTGCACGGCCGCAATTACGACCAGTGGTTCGATTGCGACAATCGCAACGACCGCTACAACTACCTCTACAACGAAACGGAACTGGCGAGCTGGAAGGGAAAGGTCGAGAACATTGCGCGCCAGTCGCAGCTGACCTACGTGGTAGCCAACAACCACTTCCAGGGCAAGGCGGTGGTCAACACCATCCAGATGAAGCATCTGATCACCGGACGGCCAGTCAAAGTGCCCGAATTGTTGCTCAAGCGCTATCCCGAGTTGGAGAAGGTAGCGACGGCAAGCACAGCGGCGTGAAGAAGCATTCAGCAGTCAGCACTCAGCATCAGCATTCAGCAATGAGCTTGTCAACTGCCGCAACTGAAAAGGCCCTTCTCGCTGGTTCCTTGGACTTCGTTCTGTTCATGTTTCGGAACCGCGTAAGGGCCGAGGCGCCTTCTCAGTTGACAATTGGCCAGCCTCTAATCAATTAGCAAGCGCCTAATCAATCCGGCCTAATCAATCCGCAAGCGTCTAATCAATTACCTGGCGTCTAATCTGGCAAGCGTCTAATCCTTGAGGGGTCGCAGCCCCGTCAGGGGCGGAATAGTAAAGCCCAGGACGGAAGTCCTGGGTAGGCATGTAAAAATATGATCAAGTCCCGTAGGGACGACACGAGCGAATCTGATGGGCTAAGTGCGAGACACTATCGAATGCCTAAATGCTAAGTGCTAATTGCCTGGGGTTGCAAATGCCCGCCGCCGATTCTCATACTCTGTAATGCTCAACTCATGCTTCAGCGTCAGCCCGATATCGTCCAGGCCTTCCAACAGGAACTTGCGTTTGAAATCATCAATTTCGAAGCGCGCGCGGAAGCCGGAGTCGTCGCGCACCTCTCTTTCTACCAGGTCTACCGTCAGAGGGTAGAATTCTACCCTCCTCGCAGTTTTGTCCATTAATTCAGTCACTTCCGACTCTTTCAGCACCACGGGCAGGAGTCCATTCTTGATGCAGTTGTTGGCAAAAATATCGGCAAAAGAAGGGGCAATCACCGCCCGAAAGCCATAATCCAGCAAGGCCCACGGGGCATGCTCGCGCGAAGAGCCGCAGCCGAAATTCTTTCCCGCCACCAGGATACTGGCCCCGGCATAGCGGGGCAGGTTAAGCACAAACTCGGGATTCGGTTTGCCATCAGGCAGATAGCGCCAGTCGTAGAACAAGAACTGGCCGTAGCCGCTGCGCTCAATGCGCTTCAGAAACTGCTTGGGAATGATCTGGTCGGTATCAACATTGGCCCGGTCGAGCGGCGCCACTTTCCCGGTATGTACTTGAAAAGCCTGCATCAGTCGCGGTACTCCCAGTTTCTGATGTCCACGAAGTGGCCCGCAATCGCAGCGGCGGCGGCCATGGCCGGACTAACCAGGTGAGTGCGGCCGCGTGTGCCCTGCCGGCCCTCGAAGTTGCGATTGCTGGTGGAGGCACAGCGCTCAAGTGGCTGAAGAATATCGGGATTCATGCCCAGGCACATGGAGCAGCCGGACTCGCGCCATTCAAAACCCGC
>DATEGM010000253.1:0-10513 GCA_035280085.1 Terriglobales bacterium | reverse complement strand
CTCGATGGGCGCGATTGGATGAGGTTGCTCTCCCTCGCGGCAATCACCGCATCTTCGAACCCTGCCGGCAGAATGAAGTACAATCTGTAAATTTGCTGCCGCGGAACTTTCGCCCCTGCAGCGCACGCATGAGCGCAATCGCCGAACCAGCCGAGAAATCCTTTCTGCCGTCTTATTTGGCGGAGGTGCGCGACGGCCTGCCGGTTTCGCGCGAGATGGCCATCGAACTTCTGCGTATTGATGAAGACCTTCTCCCCCATCTGCTAGGCGCAGCCATAACCCTCAAGCAACGCTTTAAGCCGCATACCATAACTTACTCGCGCAAAGTTTTTATTCCTCTCACCACCCTTTGCCGTGACTACTGCGGCTATTGCACCTTTCGCCGAGATCCCGGGCAGCCCGGCGCCCACACCATGTCGCCCGAAGAAGTCCTCGCCGTGGCCCGGGCCGGAGAAGAACTGGGCTGCACCGAGGCGCTCTTCAGCCTGGGCGATAAACCGGAGCTGCTCTTCCGGGAGATGCGTCAGCGTCTGCGCGAACTAGGTTACAACTCCACCTTGCACTACCTGGAAGCCATGTGCGAGCTGGTGCTGCGCGAAACCCGCCTGCTGCCGCACGCCAATCCCGGCTTGATGAGCGCGCAATGGTTGAAGCGCCTGGCAGCGTACTCGCCTAGCCTGGGCTTGATGCTGGAGACAACCAGCCAAGCTCTGCTTCGCCCCGGTGCGGCGCACGACAATGCGCCCGACAAGGTTCCAGCCAAGCGCCTGCAGGTGCTGGAAGACGCCGTCCGGCTTGGCATTCCCTTCACCACCGGCCTGCTTATCGGCATCGGCGAAACCCTGGAAGACCGAATTGACACCCTGCTCGCCATCCGCGAGCTGCACCAGCATTACGGCCACATCCAGGAAGTAATTGTTCAAAACTTTCGCGTAAAGCCCGGCATTCCCATGCACAACTCGCCCGAGCCCAAGCACGGGGACATGCTGCGCACCGTGGCAGTTGCGCGTTTGCTGCTCGGCAACATGAACATCCAGGCGCCGCCCAATCTCACCGCTCCCGACTATGATTCCCTGCTCGATGCCGGCATCAATGACTGGGGCGGAGTGTCGCCGCTCACTCCCGATTTCATCAATCCGGAAGCGCCCTGGCCTCATCTGCAGGACTTGCAAGAGCGTACCTGCGCTAAAGGCTACCGCTTGAAGCAGCGCCTGCCGGTCTACCCGGAATTTATCGCCGCAGCGATGTCCGGCGGCTCACCTCTGCTGCGCGACCGTCTCACCGCTCTAGGCGACGACGAAGGCTACGCCCGGAGGGCTGCATGATCACCGTGCTCACCGGGGGCACCGGAGGCGCCAAGTTTGTGGACGGCCTGCGGCAGTTGTTGCCTCCCCGCGAACTCACTCTCATCGTCAACACCGGCGACGACCTGGAATGGTGGGGCCTGCACGTTTCCCCCGACCTCGATTCCATTATGTATGTGCTGGCTGGCATGTTAAGCAAAGATCGCGGCTGGGGCGTGGACGGCGACACCTTCGAATGTGTCGAAGCCATGCGGCGCATGGGTGCTCCGGCATGGTTCAATGTCGGCGACCGCGACCTGGCCACGCATCTGGCGCGCACGCAACTGCTGGCTGCCGGGCGCACGCTGAGCCAAGCCACCGCGGAAATTGCCGCCGCGCTGGGCGTGCAGTCGCGCATCCTGCCCATGAGCGACGCGCGCGTGGAAACGCGAGTCGCAACCCCGGACCGCGAACTCAGCTTTCAGGAATACTTCGTGCGCGAGCGCTATCGCCCGGAAGTGCGCGGCCTGCGTTTCGTCGGCGCGGAGCAGTCCACTCCCGCCCCGGGCGTTCTGGAGGCAATCAGCAGCGCCGATGCGGTGGTCCTGGCGCCGAGCAATCCCATCACCAGCATTGGCCCTATCCTGGCTGTGCCCGGCATCCGCGAGGCGCTGTGTGAAACGCAAGCACCCGTGGCCGCTATCAGCCCAATTGTCGGGGATGCCGCCGTCTCCGGCCCGGCCGGGGCCTTAATGACCGCCCAAAATCTCCCCGTCTCCGCCGCCGGCGTGGCCCAGGCCTACGAAGATTTTCTGGACATCCTGTTTGTAGATGAGCGAGACGCCGACGCCGCGGCGGTGCTGGGCGAAACTGGTTTGCATGTTCACTGTGCTAACACCATCATGAAGAGCGCGGATGACAAGGCCGCCCTCGCCGCCACCGTCCTCGAATTTGTCGCGTCTTCGGCCGCGCGCGCCGGATAAGCTCATGATCCTGGTCCCGGTAAAAAATCTCGAGAACGCCAAGGAGCGGCTCTCGCCTGTCCTCAGCCACGCGGAGCGGCGCGCCTTGGCCGAAGCCATGCTGCAGGACGTCCTCGCAGCTGTGGCTGAGGTCGACCATCACACGCGCGTGGGAGTGGTGACCAGCGACCCCTTCGCCGTCTCGCTGGCGCAGCACCACGGCTTCACCATCATTCCCGACCCTGCCAACCTGGGCGAAAGTGACGCCATCGCCCATGCCACCGAGCGCTGCATCGCGAGCGGTGAAGGCAGCACCATGGTCATTCCCGGCGACATCCCGCTGGTTCAGCCGGAGGACCTTGAGCAGGTGCTGGCGGCCGCCCCGGCGCAAGGTACCGTGCTGGTCCCCGGCTGGGATGGGCGTGGCTCCAACGCCGTATTCCGCCGCCCCGCCAATCTGTTCCCTCTCCGCTTTGGCAACGACAGTTTTCCGCCCCACCTGCGCGCCGCCCAAGCCACGGGCCAGCCCTGCGTCGTGCTCCGCCTGCCTCGCATCGGCCTCGACGTGGACAATCCCGCCGACCTGGCCCAACTGCTGGCCGCCGAAGGCAACACTCGCTCGCAGCAGCTTTTGCGGAGTTGGAAACTCCAATCCCAGGCACTCGCCGCGCATGACTGAAACCGGCACGGAAATGCGCGCCCTGCCCGTTCGCGGCATGAGTGAAGTCCGTCCCGGCGACGATGTTGCCGCACTGCTGCTTGACGCCCTGAGCCAAGCCGGGCAGCAACTGGCCGAAGGCGACGTGCTGGTGGTCAAACACAAAATTGTCTCCAAGGCCGAGGGGCGAATCGTCCGCCTGGACGAAGTGCAGCCGTCACGCCATGCCGCCGAATGGGCGGCGCGCTTCAAGCTCGATGCGCGCGTCGTCGAGTTGGCCCTGCGGGAAAGCGCCCGCATTGTGCGCCAGGAAAATGGAATCCTCATTACTCAGACGCGGCACGGGCTGGTGTGCGCCAACAGCGGCGTGGATCTTTCCAACGTGGATGGCGGTAAAAGCGCGGTATTGCTGCCCGAAGATCCCGACCGCTCCGCCGCCGACTTGCGCCGCCGCCTGCAGGAACGCCTGCACCTTTCCCTCGCGGTCATCATCAGCGACAGCTTCGGCCGGCCCTGGCGCGAAGGTCTGTCCGAAGTGGCCATTGGCGTCGCCGGCCTCGCGCCGCTGCACGATTATCGCGGCCAGCGCGATCGCCATGGTTACGACTTGCACGCCAGCGTCGAAGCGGTGGCCGATGAGCTGGCTTGCGTCGCCGGGCTGGTTTGCGGCAAGCTGAAAAATACGCCCGCGTGTATCATTCGTGGGTTCCACTTTGCGCCGGGAGAAGGACAAGCAACGCAGCTGGTCCGCCCGGCCTCACGCGATTTATTCCGCTAAAGGGGAGAGTGATGGCGCGCCCTCTGACCGAACTCGAGCTGCAGCGCTTCCATGAGCAGGAGTGGGCGGAAGCGGCGACACGGGGCTCGCCCGCCGTTCGTGCAGCGCTGGAACGCGTGCTCGCCACCTGCGATGGCGGCGTGCTCAGCCGCGAACAGTGCCTGCTGCTCGCGGAGGCTGAAGGCGACGACCTGCTGGGCCTGCTGCTGGCCGCCAACGAACTGCGGCGCGCGCTGGTGGGCGACGTGGTCACCTACGTCGTGAACCGCAACATCAATTTCACTAATGTTTGCTTTGTGGGCTGCAAGTTCTGCGCCTTCAGCCGCGGTCCGCGCGAGTCGGACGCCTACTTCCTCAGCCTTGACCAGGTTGCTGCCAAGGCGACAGAAGCCTGGGCCCAGGGCGCAACGGAAGTCTGCATTCAGGGCGGACTGCCCCATGGGCTGCCGCCGTTCTATTATCGCGACATCCTGCTCGCCGTGAAACGCGCTGTGCCTCGCCTGCACATCCACGCCTTTTCGCCCATGGAGATCGTTCACGGTATCGAACTCACCGGCATGCCGCTGGCCGATTACCTTTGCATGCTGCGCGATTCCGGCCTGGATACCCTGCCGGGCACGGCGGCGGAAATTCTGGACGACGACGTGCGCTTTGTCCTCTCCCGCAACAAGCTCTCCACCCGGCAATGGTGCGAGGTGATCCGCACTGCTCATAGCTGCGGCATCCGCAGCACCTCCACCCTCATGTATGGCCACGTGGAGACTCCGGAGCATTGGGTCAACCAGTTACTGCTCCTCCGGCAAATTCAGGGCGGGACCGGCGGCTTCACCGAGTTTGTGCCCCTTGGTTTCGTGCATCACAACACCCTGCTTTATCACCAGGGCATCGCTCGCCCGGGGCCTACCCTGGCCGAGCACCTGAAAATTCACGCCCTGGCGCGCATCCTGCTGGCGGGCGCCATTGATAACGTTCAGGTTTCGTGGGTGAAGCTGAACCGCGGCTTATCGCAGCTCTGCCTTCAGGCTGGCGCCAACGATTACGGCGGCACGCTGATGGAAGAAAATATTTCTCGTGAAGCCGGCGCCACCGCCGGCCAGTACACCAGCCCGCGGGAGTTCCAGGAGCTCATTCGCCAAATCGGCCGCATTCCGGCGGAACGTAATACCACCTACACGAAAATCACGCCGCAGCCGGCGGCAGGCGCGCCGCCCAACCAGCCGGCGCAGGTAGCCTCCGCATGAGCCGCAAAATTGCGGTGCTGGGTGGCACAGGCCCGGCGGGAAGGGGGCTCGCGCTGCGCTGGGCGCGCGCCGGCGAAGCCGTCATCATCGGCTCACGCGACGCCAGCCGCGCTCAAAAAACGGCGGCCGAAATCGTCGCCCGCGCCGGCGCCGGTTCCAAAGTTGAAGGCATGGAGAACAGCGCCGCCTGCGAGGCTAGCGACCTGCTGGTCCTGACAGTTCCCTTCGAAGGCCACGCCCTGCTGCTGAAACAGCTGGAGCGGCATTTCCGCCCCGGCTCTGTACTGATTGACGCTACGGTTGCCCTGGCTGCCGCTGTGGGCGGTCGCCCCACCCGCACCCTGGGAGTGTGGCAAGGTTCATGCGCGGAGCAAGCGGCAGAACTGGTGCCCGATGGCGTCACCTTAGCCGCCGCGTTTCATAACATTTCCGCCGATGCTTCCAACGGCGATGCCCCGATTGAGTCCGACGTCATCATCTGCAGCGACGACAAACGCGCCCGCCAACTGGCTTCCGAGTTGGCAGAAAAAATCCCAGGCGTCCGTGCCGTGGATGGCGGCAGGCTGGAAAATTCCCGCATCCTGGAACAGATTACCGCCCTGCTTATCGGCATCAACATCCGCTACAAGACGCACGCCACCGGCATCCGCATCACCGGCCTGCCAGAAAGAGCAGGAGTCGCTAGTGGGTAGTCGGGAGTCAGTAGTGGGGAGTCGGCAACAATCAGCAACTTTCTCACATTGTCATGCTGAGCGCAGCGAAGCACCTGCTTTTCTGTTTTGTCATGCTGAGCGCAGCGAAGCACCTGCTTTTCGCGGCGACGGAGCCGCCATTCCCATATCCCTTAACCGTTCGCGTTGAGAAGGAAGTGTGGCTCTTGCCGCGTTGGCCGTTCAGAGTTCGCTCCAGCGCCGGAGGCGCAGCATAGTAAAGCCCAGGGCGTCAGTCCTGGGAAAATCCGGCAACAAACCGAAGAGCCCCGTAAGGGCGACACAAAGAAGTCGCATCGAACGAAACAACTCAAACCATGTGCTTCGATCGCTTTTTGCATCATCATTCTGAACTGAGAATGGCGCTTCTCCCCATCGTGGTCACCGCAATATTCTGCTCCAGGGAAGGAATGGGATAGATGCGCAGGGCGCGCGCCGCGGCCACATCCACCATCAGCACCTGGCTGGGCGGCGTCTTCTTCAGCCAATGTTCGGCGCGAGCCAGCGCCTGCTGAAAAGTTCCCCGCGGCAGAACCGTAAGGTCCAGGTACAACCAATCCTGCGCTTCAGGGCCCAGGCGCACGCCGGCAAAGGCATGGCCGGGCACGATCACAATCGCCGGGTCCATACCCAGGTTCTCAACCCCCGAGGCGAAGGCCACGGAAACATCAATGCAGTTGGCGGTGTCCAGCGTTAGTGTTTCCTGCGGCAGACGAATGCGCTGCGCAGCGCTGCTGAAATCGCCAAAGGTATAAATGCTGGTCACGTAACTGACGCCGGAATGCTTCAGCGCCTGGAAGATGGCTGCGGCTTGGGCGCGCACCTCCGGTTCGACATTCAGCTTGTTGCCATACCCCGGCATGCGCCCGTTGCGGACATAACGTCGCGCCTCAGCCACCAGGCGCAGCACCGCGGGATCGTGCGGCGTCACCCAGCGCGCGATGAACTGCGCGTTGCTGAAGCTCTTACCCCAGTAGAGGTCGTATGCGGAGTGCAGAAAAACCGGGCGCTGCTGAAAATAGTGCTCTGGACCTTGCGGACTGCTCACCCGCACCTCCAGGGTGGCCCGGCGAAATTCCTGGTTGGCGAATGCCTGCGGCAGGAGTTCGGGGCTGATCTGCAGGTTATGCGTGCTGTGCGGGCCAAGGATGAGGCTGTGCTGCGCCGGCTCGCTCCACCCCGGTATTTGCGCGTCCACCGTTTGTGCCACTGGCCGGTCAGAAGCATTGCTGATGGTCAGCACGGCTACCGGCCAGTAGTCCGCCGCACGGCCTGCCGTCAGTGCGGGAAAAATTTCGCCGCGCCCCGGCAGGTCAAGCTTGTAGCTGATCTGCAGCGGCGAAACTGGCCCCGCCGCCGGGTGCATGGCTTGCGGCAGCACAGGCGGTGGAGGCATGCCTTCACGGCTCACATATTGGTAAACGTAGTACCAGCTGCCGGCCAGGGCCGCGGCGAACAGCAGCGTGGTAAGAGCGAATAGCACCGCCAGAAGGCGCGCGGATCGCAAGGAAACAGCACGGAACAGCATTGTTAATTAGATGATACACGCCCAGGGTTGGGCGCATGCCAGGGCCTGAATACCCGCGAGGCTTGCGCGAACGCGCGCCCGGCTGCGAGAATCGCCGGGCGGGCAGCAGCCCATCTCGCACCTTCATGGCGGCGGAGACACACCCCGATGTGGCTGTGGAGTTCCGCGACGTCTGCTATCGCCTGGATCACGGCGCCACCCTGCTCCAGCATCTGAATCTCGCTGTCCGCCGCGGCGAACTGCTGGTGCTGCTCGGCCGCAGCGGCTCCGGCAAAACTACCTCCCTTAAGCTCATCAATCGGCTGCTGGAGCCTTCGTCCGGCCAGGTGCTGGTTGAAGGGCGCGCTTCCACCGACTGGGACCCCATCCAATTGCGGCGCAGGATTGGCTATGCCATCCAGGAAGTTGGCCTCTTCCCTCATTTCAGCGTCGAGCGCAACATCGGCCTGGTCCCGGCCCTGGAGGGATGGCCACGCCCACGCATCCAGGAGCGCGTGCGCGAACTTCTGCAGCTCGTGGGCCTGCAGCCCCAGATCGCCGCCCGCCGCCCGCGCGAGCTTTCCGGGGGCCAGCGGCAGCGCGTGGGAGTGGCCCGCGCGCTGGCGGCCGACCCGCCCATCCTGCTTATGGACGAACCCTTTGGCGCGCTCGACGCCCTCACCCGCGCTGAGCTGCAACGCGAGTTCCTCGCCCTGCAGCGCCGTCTGGGCAAAACCACCGTATTCGTCACTCACGACCTGCGCGAAGCCTTGCTGCTGGGTTCGCGCATCGCTTTGCTTGAAGGCGGGCGCCTGGTCGCAACCTACACGCCCGAACAATTTCTGCACGCCACAGAGCCGCTGGCCGCGGCTTATGTGGCTGCGTTTCACACCGGAAACAACCCGCAACAAGGAGGAGCATGAGCCTCTGGCAATTTTTTACGCAAAATCGCGCCGAAGTATGGCAGCTCACTCTGGAGCACCTGTGGATGGTAGGCCTCTCCATCGCGAGTGCGGTGGCTATTGGCGTGCCGGTGGGCATCTGGCTCACCCGCCGACAGGTTGCGGAAAAACCGGTGCTGGGCATCGCCAACGTCATTCAAACCATTCCCAGCCTTGCGCTTTTCGGTTTCCTTCTCCCCGCGCCCTGGATCGGCGCCCGCGCCGAGCGCATCGCCGTCCTCGCCCTGGTCCTGTACGCGCTGCTGCCCGTCATCCGCAACACCTACGTCGGCATCATGGGAGTGGACCGCGCCGTGGTGGAGGCCGGCCGCGGCATGGGCATGACCGGACGGCAACTCTTGTGGCAAGTGGAACTGCCGCTGGCTCTCAGCGTGATCATCGCCGGCGTGCGCGTGGCCACGGTGATTTCCGTCGGGCTGGCCACCATCGCGGCCGCCATTGGCGCCGGCGGCCTGGGCGAGTTCATCTTCCGCGGGCTGGCCATGGTGAACAATGTTGTCATCCTGGCCGGCGCCGTTCCTGCCGCAATTCTCGCCCTGCTGGCCGATTTCGGTTTGGGACTGCTGGAAAAACGCCTCCGCCCCGCATGAAGCGTGCTCTCACCGCCGCCCTGCTCGGCTTAGCCCTCTTGATCGGCTGCGGCCCCTCACGGGACAACGTGGTAGTAGTCGGCTCCAAAAATTTTCCTGAGCAGCTCATCCTCGGCGAACTGATTGCCCAGCAGATCGAGGCCAAGACTCACCTCAAGGTGGAGCGCCGCTTCTATCTGGCCGGCACCTACATCTGCCAGCAGGCCATGCTGGCGGGCAGAATTGATGTTTATCCCGAGTACACCGGCACCGCCCTCACCGCCATCCTCAAAGAGTCGCCACTGAAAGACCCCGCCGCCGTCTATGACAAAGTGCAACAGCAATACGAGCAGAAGTTTCATTTCACGGTTCTGCCGTCGTTTGGCTTCAACGATACCTTCGCCATCGAAATTCGCGGTGACGACGCCCGTCGCCTGCATCTGTCCACTATTTCGCAGGCGGCGAAGTACACGCCCCAGTGGCGCGCCGGTTTCGGCTATGAGTTCATGGAACGCCCCGACGGCTATAGAGGCCTGGTGGCGGCTTACGGTCTCAAATTCGCCAAGCCGCCACTCATCATGGACCTGGGCCTGCTCGACCGCGCTCTGGTAAATAAGCAGATTGATCTGGCCGCCGGAAACTCCACCGACGGTCTCATCCCGGTGCTCGGTCTTGCCATCCTGGAAGACGACAAGCACTACTTCCCTCCCTACTACGCCGTGACCATCGCGCGGGAAGAAACTCTGGGGCGCCATCCCGAAGTGCGCGCCGCTTTAGCGCAGCTCGCAGGCAAAGTAACTGACGATGACATGCGCGCCCTTAACTATGCCGTGGACGGCCAGCATCGTTCCGTCACCGACGTCGTCCGCGACTTCCGGCAGAAAAAAGGTTTGAATTAGCACCCATGATCTGTCATCCCGGGGAGCGCGACTGAGCGAAAGCGAGGAAGCGCGAGTCGAGGGACCTTGTGCTTTCCCTACGTGCGGTCTTCGCTACCTGGTACTCGGCACTGACAGCCCTGTGTCCCACCTCACGTGCCTTCGTGACCCACATCACACCGCCCTGGAACATTCAAATTCATAATGGCTCTTGATTCTAGCCGCAGCTCGCGGCACGTGGGGAAACATGGCCAAAGGCGCAGTCAAAATCGTGGTCGAGCGCTGCAAAGCGTGCGGCTTCTGCGTGGAATTCTGTCCCACCAAGGTGCTCGCCCTCTCCTCCGCCTTCAACTCCAAGGGTTACCACCCACCGCACGTGGTGGCCGCGGAAAAGTGCAGCGGCTGCGACCTGTGCGGCATGTACTGTCCCGATTTCGCCATCTTTGGCTACCGTCTGCAGCAGTCTGCGCCCGCGAAGGAGCCCGCCGATGCACGCTGACCCGCGCGGCGTCCTTACCGGCGTGCACTTCCTCGATGGCGATCATGCCTGCTGCGAGGGCGCGCTCGCCGCCGGCGCCCGCTTCGCATCCGGTTACCCCATCACGCCCTCCACCGAAGTCGTGGAGCGCTTCGCCGCCCGCGTGCCCACCCTGGGCGGCATCTTCATCCAGATGGAAGACGAACTCGCCGCCTCCATCGCCCTGCAGGGCGCGGTCTGGGGCGGGGCTAAGGCCTTCACCGTCACCTCCGGGCCCGGCTTCTCGCTCATGATGGAGCACATCGGCTACGCCGCCATGACGGAAACGCCCTGCGTCTTCGTCAACGTGCAGCGCGGCGGTCCCTCCACCGGCCTGCCCACCTTGCCCGCCCAGGCGGACATGATGCAGGCGCGCTGGGGCTCGCACGGCGACTACGAAATCATCGCCCTCTGCCCCAACTCACCGCAGGAGTGCTTCGACCTGACC